>NZ_RZOL01000764.1:0-1261 GCF_004022985.1 Mesorhizobium sp. M7A.F.Ca.ET.027.02.1.1
GGACACGTTGATAATCAGTCCCGGAAAAGTTGACAGCCCAACCGTGAGTCAGATGGCCGCCTTCCGGAATGGGCAAGCCCATGACTTTGTCACCGGAGCTTAAAAGCGCTCGATAGACAGCCTGATTGGCCGGCGAGCCGGAATAAGGCTGGACGTTGGCGTGTTCGCTGCCAAATAACGTGTTCAAGCGCTCAATGGCGAGGGTCTCAAGCTCATCGACGATCTCGTTTCCCGCGTAGTAGCGCGCACCTGGGTACCCCTCGGCGTACTTGTTCGTGAAAATCGAGCCGGTCGCTTCCAGCACAGCCGAGGAGGCAAAGTTCTCAGAGGCGATGAGTTTGAGCGTCGTCCGCTCCTGCCGTTCCTGTCTTAGAAGCAGTTCGTGAACGCGGCAATCGACCGCGGCCAAGGGAGACCGCCCGTAAGTGTCGGGCTGCGCGATGGCGCCGTCGGCGGTGTTGTCCATGGTAGGCTTCGCGCTCCAATTGGATTAATCTATTTCACGATCAGGCAGGCAGTCCCTTCGACCGCACCTCTCGTATCGCTTCGAGCCGTTGTAGGTCCCGTTCATGATGGCTATCGCCGTGGGGCAGAAGATCGACCAACAACTGAACCAGCCCGCCGTCCTTGCCTCCTGCTTTTAGATGGTACGAGCGCCACGGACGATGTTCGTTGCAGCAAAGAAAGTCGGCTCTGGCGAGCAGCCGGACGTGTCGCAAAACCCGCTCGCGACGCAGACCCAGAATCTCCGCTAGCTCGCAGACAGTTAGGTCCGCATGCGCGCAAAGGCCCAGGATTCGAAGGCGATCAAAATGCGCTGCCGTCCGTAGGCGACTGACCAGTGTCGTCATTGGTCACCCCAAATGGAAAGACTGAATGCCCGTCCTGCTGATTTTGTCATTTGGCGTCTCCGCAGATGCCACAGGCTCGAACCAATTATGTTGTTGCTTACCACTCCCAGCGGTCTGGATTTGCTAAGAGTCTGTGAAGTTCTTTGAAGGATCTGTTGCAACGCTGCACGCGATTGAGCGACCGGCATGATTTGCGTCCTGGTTTGGCGGAACTGTGTGCCGTCGCTCCAGATGCAATGCATGATCACCGCCAGCCGGCGGGCGAGCGCAACGATGGCTTTCTGCTGGCTGCGCCGCTTGGCGAGGTTCATCGCCCAGGAGCATTTCGTCAGGTCAAGCCCTTGGAATTGCGAAAGCTTGCACGATTGATGAAGCCGGTGCCATTGAAGTTCAGCGACGTGTTACAAGGC
>NZ_RZOL01000765.1:0-1256 GCF_004022985.1 Mesorhizobium sp. M7A.F.Ca.ET.027.02.1.1
TCTCGACTGAATTCCAATCACTGGAGGAAACCAAATGGCCGATGTCACGCTAAGACAAGTGAAGAAGTCCTACGGCAATCTGAACATTCTCCACGGCATCGACCTCGATATCAAGTCGGGCGAGTTCATCGTCTTCGTCGGCCCGTCGGGCTGCGGCAAGTCGACATTGCTGAGGTCGATCGCCGGGCTCGAGGAAATCACCTCCGGCGAGCTCAGAATAGCCGGCGAAGTGGTGAACGACGTGCCGCCGTCGAAACGGGGCATCGCCATGGTGTTCCAGTCCTATGCGCTCTACCCGCACATGACCGTCTACGACAACATGGCGTTCTCGATGAAGATCGGCAAAGAGAACAAGGCCGAGATCGACCGCCGCGTGCGTCAGGCCGCCGAGATCCTGCAGCTGACCAAATATCTCGACCGCCTGCCCAAGGCGATGTCGGGCGGCCAGCGCCAGCGCGTCGCCATCGGCCGCGCCATCGTGCGCAATCCCAAGGTGTTCCTGTTCGACGAGCCGCTTTCGAACCTCGATGCCGCGCTTCGCGTCGCCACCCGCATCGAAATCGCCAAGCTCAAGGAATCGATGCCCAACACGACGATGATCTACGTCACCCACGACCAGGTCGAGGCGATGACGCTGGCCGACCGCATCGTGGTGCTCAAGGACGGCCATATCGAGCAGGTCGGCACTCCGATGGATCTATACAAGAAGCCCGGCAATCTGTTCGTTGCCCAGTTCATCGGCTCGCCAGCCATGAACATCCTGCCCGCGACCATCGACAAGACCGGAAACCCGACCGTCGTCAGCCATGTCGGCGGACGCAAGGCGACCGTGCCGATCGCGACGCCGGCCTCGGCAAAGGGCGCTGCGGTTAGTTTCGGCGTGCGGCCGGAGGACCTGATCATCGCCAGCGGCGCGGACTATCTGTTCGAGGGGACGGTCGACTATGTCGAGCAACTCGGCGAGGTGCAGCTTGTCTATGTCGACATCGGCCGCGCCGACCTGCCGCTGGTGACCAAGCTGCCCGGCAATGTCGAGGTCAAGCGCGGCTCGACATTGCGGCTGAGCGCCAATGGCGAGGACTTGCATATCTTCGACACCGATGGGCGGTCGTTTGCCCTTCATGAAGCGGAAGCGAAGGCGGCCTGACGCAGGACCGCGTCTTGGACGCAAAAAGAGCGGCGGGCCAAGCCCGCCACTCTTTTTTTGAAGATCAGCCTCGGCTGTTAACGGCCAAAAAGAATTCGGTCGCTGCCCT
>NZ_RZOL01000766.1:0-1253 GCF_004022985.1 Mesorhizobium sp. M7A.F.Ca.ET.027.02.1.1
ATCCACAGCAGCAGCAGGATCAGCAGCATGGCGAACAGCAGCACGCCGTGATGCGCACTGGCCGTCGAGAGTGATACCGAAAGCAGCGCCGCCACCACCGTGATTGCCCAGTTGGTCGTCAGGTCGAGCCGGTCGCGCCATCCCGCCATGCGAGCGATCTCGGCGCGATGGAAATGGGATAGCGTGTTGACGCGCTCCGCCGATGAGAGGACGGGACCAACGGGCTTTGCCGACGCGTCGTTCATGGCATCCTCCGGCAAGGAACAGAACAGTTTGCCGGCAACATCGTTCCAAGACGCGTCACGCAAGAGCGGCATCGGCCACTCGTGATCTATCTCGGCTGCACGGCCCTTGAGAATCCTTCAGCCTTCAGCAACATGGCGGTAGGACTGGGAGCGCGAAGATGAGCAAGGCCATTTCCACCGCATCATCGAGGGTCCCGCGCAACACGCCGATGGCGCTGACCGAGGCGTTGGTCGCGCGCACCATGCGTGCTGTCGAGGATGCCGGGCCGACGCCGGGCATGGTTCACATGACCGATGCCGACTATACGCGCATCCGCGACGAGGTGCTGGCCGGCGCTCCGGCCGGGTCGCTGAAACTATTTGCCTATGGCTCGCTGTTGTGGAAGCCCGCCGGCGAGGTGACGGGCGGAGAACGCGCGGTGGCCAGCGGTTGGCATCGTTCGTTCTGCTTCACGGTGCAGCGTTTTCGCGGCACGGTCGAGCAGCCCGGCCTGATGATGGCGCTCGATCGCGGCGGCCAGTGCCAGGGCATGGTGTTCGAGATCGCGGAACCGGTGGCGGCTAACCTCGAAGCGCTCCTGCGCCGCGAAATGACCATCCTGCCCGCCGTCAACGTGCCGCGCTGGCTGCAGGTCAGGACCGAAGGCGGCCCATGTCGCGCGCTTGGCTTCGTCGTCGATCCCGCCAATCCGCGTTATGCCGGCAACCTCGACAAGCAGGCGATCGCGGCGACGCTGGTGACAGCCGTTGGTCATTGGGGCTCGGGCGCGCAATATCTTTTCGAGACGATCCGCCACCTCGAAGCCTGCGGCATCCGCGACCGCAATTTGTGGCGGCTGCAGGAACTGGTGGCCGAAGAAATCGGGCTAACATCACAACTCACCCGTCCCTGAGCCATACCAGCATCTCGCCGGGCTCGCGGTTGTCCCAGGCGAAATAGGGAATGGCGGTCAGGCGTGTCTCGGCGGTGGCCGGCGGCCCGGGCCTGTACAGCCCGGCCCGCCACCC
>NZ_RZOL01000767.1:0-1236 GCF_004022985.1 Mesorhizobium sp. M7A.F.Ca.ET.027.02.1.1
GCCAGGCGCCGCGCTTAGGCGCGGCCGGCCGCAGCCGCTCGCTCCAACGTGCCCGGCGCCGGTAGGATGAATTTCCGATCCCGCAACGCCTCGATCAACGCGGCGATGATCGGAAAGCCGCGATCGGTCGATTGTGCTATGAAACGCACGCCGCTCGCTTGGCTGCGGGACTATCCACAGTCGCCCAGTCCAGCCAACCTCAACGGCATTCTGGACCGCCTCACGGCGGTGCGCGAACTGGGCCCCGATCCGGCCCTTGCCGACGCCTCCTCTGTTGTGGCGGTTAAAACACCTACCACGTTAGCACATCGATGCCGTCGAGGGGCGTCCACCCCATCATCATGGATAGACGGTAGAAAGATCAATCGGCAGCCTTGATTAACGTCTGCGATGTTTGACCCTGGCCATCCATGGCGGAGTGCTCTCGCTGAGGTTAAAGGCAGCCTCTTCGGCCTCGTACCGGGTCAGCCCGGTGAGCGGCCGACCGTATCTCTCGGCGGGAAGCCCTGTCAGGCTATCGATCACAGACCACAGCCCTGATTCCGACGACAGAATCTTGTAGCGCCTCATCGAGCCCTCGCTTGCTAGAAGCACAGAGAACTGCCGCTTTACCAGAAGGTTCCGCAATGCAGCATCAAAATGTTGCGACGCAGTATGAGAGATTCAGTTCATATGACGGGCGGCCGGTGGATCCGGGTACAACGGTAACATTTCCGTCGTTTCCGACGATTATAGGTTGCGCATCACTTCTGATTCGGGGGACCAGATGGCGGATTCAGCGCAAGAAGCAAATCTTTCGTTCGAGCAGCAAATGGCGGTGGAACGGCCCGACGCCGGCGCCGTGCCCAAGAGCGCTGCGGACTGGGGCATCAAGGATCTGGCCATCCTGCCCGGTGATGTCCAGAAGACCCGACGCCTTCGCAGCCCGAAATTCGAAGGTCTGCCGGCCGACGCCAGCACCATGTTCGAGCAGTTGTCCGTCACCCTGGAACAGGTTGTCGGCTCCAACGATCTGCGCCCGGCCTGGTGGCTGGAGGAAGGCGCAGCTCGCTCGCGCGCCGTCTGCAAGATCGACGCTTCCGGTGTCGACTACAAAGGGCGCTCCGGCACCTGGAGCGGGTCCGGTTTTCTGGTCGCGCCGGGTATACTGTGCACCAACCATCACGTCCTCAACAGCAAGGAGGTCGCCGTCCGCAGTCGCGCGCTTTTCGATTTCGCCGCCCTTCCCGACGGGAC
>NZ_RZOL01000768.1:0-1227 GCF_004022985.1 Mesorhizobium sp. M7A.F.Ca.ET.027.02.1.1
GTGTCGGTGTGGAAGGACGCGCGGGAGCTCGGCAAGAATGCCGCCGAGATCGCCTCGCAACTGGCCGACGGCAAGAAGACGAGCGACATCGCCGGCGCCAAGGACTTCACGACGCCGGGCGGCAACACCGTCAAGTCGCTGTTCCTGACCCCGGTTGCCATCACCAAGGACAATCTCAACGTCGTCATCGACGCCGGCTGGATCAAGAAGGACGAAGTCTGCGCGGGTGTCGCCGCCGGCACCGTGGCGGCCTGCAACTGATCCGTACCACTTTGAAATATCTGAACGCCGCGGCCCAAAAGCCGCGGCGTTTTCTCAAAGAATTCTGTTTCCGCATCATGCGGATAGCTTCTAGGCTGGGCTCCGGCATGCGCGTCAGACGGCCAGCCGGTGGGAGGAAACCATGACCGATACGACGTCAAACCCGCAGACCGATACGGCGCGCGCGTCGGAACTCGGCGCCGTCGCCCGGTTCCTGAAGGCGACCGAGATCGACACCCGCATGCTCGGCATGATCGGCGCGCTGCTGGTCATCTGGATTGGGCTGCATGTCATTTCCAGCCTGCGCCTTGGCGTCAATCCGCTCGATTTCGACAGCCGCACCTTTCTCACGCCGCGCAATCTGTGGAACCTGTCGGTGCAGACGTCCGCGGTTGCCATCATGGCCTGCGGCATGGTGCTGGTCATCGTCATGCGCAACATCGACCTGTCGGTCGGTTCCGCCGAGGGCCTGATCGGCATGGTGATGGGATTTGCCCAGGTGCATTTCCTGGTGCGCTTTGTCGGGCTCGAACTCGGCAACCCGTGGATCTGGGTCCTGGCACTGGTCATCGGCCTGGCGCTCGGCCTGTTGATCGGCGCTTTTCAAGGCTTCGTCATCGCCTATCTCGAAGTGCCCGCCTTTATCGTGACGCTGGGCGGCCTGCTGGTCTGGCGCGGTGCCGCCTGGTGGGTCACTTCAGGCCAGACCGTGGCGCCGCTTAACGCCACTTTTCAGCTGATGGGCGGTGGGCCGGCGGGATCGATCGGCGCGACCTGGAGCTGGATCGTTGGGATCGTCGCCTGCCTCGCCGTGGTGTTTGGGCTGTTCAACGGGCGGGTGCAGCGCAAGCGTTTCCGGTTTCCGCTACGTCCGATCTGGGCCGAGGCGCTGCTTGGAGTCGTCACCTGCGGCGCCATCATGGGTGCGGTCTGGCTCGCCAACTCCTACCCCTGGCCGATCGGCAT
>NZ_RZOL01000769.1:0-1226 GCF_004022985.1 Mesorhizobium sp. M7A.F.Ca.ET.027.02.1.1
GCGTCATGGCCTACGAGGCGCATGCGCCGCTCATTCCCGGCCTTTTCGGCGGACCGGCAAAGGCATTGGCAAAGGCGTCGGCGCAGGCCTCGGCGTTCGTCGCCTGTCTCGGCGCCGACCAGCGCCGCATCCTGAACATCGGCGGCAGCAAGACCGCGCTGCTCCATCATGGCGGCGCGGCCAATGAGGTGTCGATGGGCTCGGCCTTTGTGCTGCCCAGCGACTTCGATACGCCAGGCCTCGACGGCTTCCAGCCGGCGGCCTTCATCGCCACGCCGATCCTGAAAATGGTCGAGCCGATGCTGCCCGGCCCGCCGGCCGTCACCCGCCTGCTGCAGGCGCTCGGCCGGTTCCCGCGCAAGGGTTGCTACCTCTATGGCGGCAAGTGGATGGCCGAGCCGGTCTTCCCAGAAGGCATGAAGGCGAACGGGCTGCTCGGCCTGTCCTCCAACCAGCAATTCATGGGCTTGCCCGCCGCCGCGACCGCAAAGCCCGGCGACTACGCGTTTCTAAGGCCGACGCAGAGCGAAGCCGTGCTGCAGCAGTTCGGGTCGATCGCGGTGTTTTCCGGCGGCCGGATCGCCGATCGCTGGCCGGCGCTGCCGATGGCCTGACCGACTACGCCTTCACCGGTATCCAGATCTCCAGCCCGCCCTTGCCGCTGCGCGGGTCGAATTCAGGGCCGTAGCGTTCGAATTCCGGCGCATCCGATATCTCGTGCCCGGAGGCCGGCAGCCATTTGTTCCAGATCGTGTTGACCGTCCGGCGGATGGTCGAGATGTGTTCGCGGTGGGCAAAGACCGCATATTTCTGCGCCGGCACCCGCACCCGATAGAAGTCCCTGGGCAGGTCGGAGAAGTCAGACACTTCGACGCCGGCGATGTAGTCGAAATTGCCGGCATCGTCGCCGTTGACGCAGACGCCATAGGCGACGTCGCCGGTCTCGCCCGGAATGTTGCCGATATAGGGGCCGAAGCGCTGCCACTGCATCGGGATGGCGGCGCTGGTTTCGCAGCTGTAGCGTTCGCCGAGGCCGGCGATCAGGAACGGCCGGCTGGTCTCGAAACGCGGCGGTTCGAGATTGGTGAGGAGGGACTGGTCCATCAGGATCGGCTCCACGAGGTCGAGCTTGTCGAGTGTGCCCTGCGCGCGCACCAGTTCCGGCGTGGTGCCGAACTGATCGCGGAAGGCACGGGTGAACGCCTCATGCGAGTTGTAGCCGGCGT
>NZ_RZOL01000076.1:0-19661 GCF_004022985.1 Mesorhizobium sp. M7A.F.Ca.ET.027.02.1.1
TGTCTGTCCCGTCGATCTTGGTTTCTACCTGACGCCGATGGCTGGCCGCTTGCGGGTCGCCGGCACCGTCGAACTCGGCGGCCTGGTCGCGCCGCCAAATCCGCGCCGGCTGGCGCTGCTTGACCGTGGCGCCAGGCAAATTTTTCCCAGGCTCGGCTCGCCTGCCTCGCAATGGCTCGGCTTCCGGCCGTCCCTGCCGGATTCCAGGCCGGTCATCGGCGCTTCGCGCGGCAGCTCCCGCGTAATTCATGCTTTCGGGCACGGCCATCTCGGCCTGACGCTGGCTCCGATCACCGCGCGGCTGGTCGCCGACTTGATCGGCGGACGCGGCGATCCGGCTCGGCTCGCACCTTTCGCGGCGGGCCGTTTCGGCCGTTGATCGACCGATGCCCTCGATCTGAGTTAGTGCGCGAAAACCTGCTCCAGCGAGCGAAAACCCTTGAATTCCAGGGCATTGCCCGAGGGGTCGCGGATGAACAGCGTTGCCTGTTCGCCGGGTTCGCCCTTGAAACGCACCATCGGCCGTTCCAGCCAGTCGATGTCGTCGCGCGCCTCCAGCCGCGTCGCCAGGCGCTGCCAGTCGTCCATCAGCAGCACCGCGCCGAAATGCGGAATCGGCACGACAATGCCGTCGACCCTGCCGTCACTGGGGGCCTGTGCGGCCTGCGGACGCAGATGCGCCGACATCTGGTGGCCGTAGAGGTCGAAATCGACCCAGGTCGCGGATGAACGGCCGATCGCACAGCCCAGCACCTCGCCATAGAAAACGCGGGTTTCATCGAGATCACGGACCGGGAAGGCGAGATGGAAAGGCGTCATCGAAATGCTCCGTGCAGGCTGCGAACCGATTTTGCGTGACAGGGTTCGCGATTTGAACCGCCCACCCTGCATTTTGATTGAAGCCTATGCCATTGCACAAGCCGGACCGGAACAATAGATGGGTGGGCAACGGCCGCACACCGGCCGCACCAGCAGGATTTCAGGCATGACCGATATATCAGACGCAGCAAAATTGACCGACCGCGTCGCGGCTCTGGTCGAGGCTGCCAAAAAGGCCGGCGCCGATGCCGCCGACGCGGTGGCCGTGCGCGGCCGCTCGACCGGCGTGTCGGTGCGTCTCGGCAAGGTCGAGGCTACGGAAGCCTCCGAGAGCGAGGATGTGGCGCTGCGTGTTTTCGTCGGCGGCCGCGTGGCGAGTGTCTCGGCGACAGCGGCGTCCGACCCGAAAACGCTGGCCGAACGCGCTGTTTCCATGGCGAGAGTCTCGCCTGAGGATCCCTATCAGGGGTTGGCCGACCCGGCATTGCTGGCCAAACAGACACGCGATCTCGATCTGTTCGACGCCACCGAGGTGTCCGCCGACCAGTTGAAGGAAGCCGCATTGGCGGCGGAGGCGGCAGCGCTTGGCGTCAAGGGCGTGACCAATTCGGCCGGCGCCAGCGCCGGTGCCGGCCTCGGCGGCCTGGTGCTGGCCACCTCGCACGGCTTCCTCGGCCACTATGTCGGCTCGCGGTTCTCGCGCTCGGCCAGCGTCATCGCCGGCGAGGGCACCGGCATGGAGCGCGACTATGAATTCTCATCGCGCCAGCACTTTGCCGATCTCGACGCGCCCGAGGACATCGGCCGCAAGGCCGGTGAACGCGCGGTGCGCCGCATCGGCGCGCGCAAGGCGGCGACCGGGCCGGTCGACGTGGTGTTCGACCCACGCGTCGCGCGCGGCATTGCCGGCCATCTTGCCGGCGCCATCAACGGCGCCTCGGTGGCGCGCAAGACCTCGTTCCTGCGCGACATGATGGGCAAGCAGGTGGCCGCATCCGCCATCACCGTCACCGACGAGCCGCTCCGGCGGCGTGGCCAGGCCTCGCGTCCGTTCGATGGCGAAGGCGTCGAAGGCGAAAAGCTGTTGATGGTCGAGAAGGGCGTGCTCAACCACTGGTTCCTGTCGACCTCGGCTGCAAGGGAATTGGGCCTCGTCACCAACGGCCGCGGCGCGCGCGGCGGCTCCTCCGTGACGCCATCCTCCACCAATCTCGCCATCGAACCGGGCGAGCGGTCGCCGGAAGAGCTGATCAAATCGCTCAAGAGCGGCTTCTACGTCACCGAGGTGTTCGGCCAGGGCGTCGACATGATCACCGGCGAATACAGCCGTGGCGCCTCGGGTTTCTGGATCGAGAACGGTGAATTGGCTTATCCGGTCGCCGAGGTCACCATCGCCTCGAACCTGAAGACGATGTTCCTCAACATGGTGCCGGCTGATGATCTCGACCGCAATTTCGGCACCGCCGCCCCAACGCTCCTGATCGAAGGCATGACCCTTGCCGGAGCATGACCTGACCACTGCCGGGGCCACCGAAGACCTGCCGCTGCTGCGCGATGCCGCCCGCGAGGCGGGGCTCATCGCCATGCGCTACTTCGGCAACAGCCCGCAAGTCTGGATGAAGGGCGGCACATCGCCGGTCAGCGAGGCCGACCATGCCGCCGACGCCTACCTGCGCGAAACGCTGCTGGCGGCGCGACCGGATTATGGCTGGCTGTCGGAAGAGACCGTCGACGATCCGGTCCGGCTTTCGGCACGCCGCACCTTCGTCGTCGACCCGATCGACGGAACGCGCGGTTTTCTGGAAGGCCAGCGCACCTGGTGTGTCAGCGTTGCCGTCGTCGAGCATGGCCGCACGCTGGCCGGCGTGCTGGAATGCCCGGCGATGGAGGAGACCTATTGGGCGCTGCCCGGCCAGGGCGCCTTCCGCAACGGCAAGCGCATTGCGGTTCGCAAGCTGGCGGATACGGCCGAGATTTCCGGGCTGAAGCAGTTGACCGACCTGATGCCGGCCGAATGGCAGGCGCGGCTGAAGCGGGCGCCCTACAGCCCTTCGCTCGCCTATCGGCTGGCGATGATCGCCAATGGCGTGCTGGATGCCACTTTCGTCAAGCCGAACGCGCATGACTGGGATATCGCGGCGGCCGACCTCATCCTGCGCGAGGCCGGCGGCCAGCTGCTCGACCAGCATGGCCGTGCTCCACTTTATGCCGGCGAGGTGACTCGTCACGGGGCCCTCGCTGCCGGCAGCGGTGAATTGCTGGCCGTGCTCGCCGGCGTCATCGCCGGTCTGGACGCGTGAAAGCGTTTTCCCGGGCGAGATGAATTCATCTGGCCCTAAAGGTTCCAAAGTCGGCGGCTTTGGTCTAGACCTGTCACAAACTCACGATATGTGAAGGACCGACATGGCCGCGGAAGACGGAAAGAAACAGCTTTTGCATCTGGTGTTCGGTGGCGAACTGAAGAAGCTTGGCGGCACCGAATTCCGCGATCTCGAGGGCCTCGACATCGTCGGCATCTATCCCGACTATCAATCCGCGCACACGGCGTGGAAAGCCAAGGCGCAAGCCAGCGTGGACAACGCCCACATGCGTTATTTCGTCGTTCATCTGCACCGGCTACTGGACCCCGACAACAAGGCTGCCGGTTGACTTCGATGGAGCATGACCTGGCGAAAGGGCCAGCAAACGATGCCGCGCCCACGGGCAGGGGACGCAGCCGCACGACCAAGGCCTTCTGGCGCAAGATTCGCCAACCGCTGGCGCAGTCGCGATTCGTCAAGAACGCCATCGCCAGCCTGTTCGCCCAGTTCGTGCGCTTCGTGCGCCTCACCAATCGCGTCGTCGAGGGATCGGCACGGTTTTCGGGCGGTGCCTATACCGAGTTCGAGCCTGGCATCATCGCCTTGTGGCACGGCCAGCATCTGATGACGCCGGCCTATTACCCCAAGCGCAAGCCGCTGGTCGCCATGGTTTCGCGCAGCGCCGATGCCGAGCTCAACGCGCTGATGCTGGAAAAATTCGGCATCGAGGCGGTGCGCGGCTCCGGCGGGCGGGAAAATGCCAGGCACCTCGACAAAGGTGGGGCAAAAGCGCTTATCGCCCTGAAAAAGTCGCTCGCCGTCGGCAAGAACGTCGCCATGATCGCAGATATTCCGCACGGCACGCCGAGAGACGCAGGGCTTGGCATCGTTCTCCTGGCTCGCCTCTCGGGCCGGCCGCTTGTGCCTGTCGCCATCACCACCAGCCGTCGCAAGGTGCTGGAGAAGAGCTGGGACAAGACCACCATCAACCTGCCGTTCGGCCGTTCGTCGATCGTCATCGGTCAGCCGATCTTCGTGGCGGCCGGCGCCGATGAGGCCGAAATGGAGCGCAAGCGCCAGGAAGTGACGACCGCGCTCAATGCCGCGACCGCCGAGGCCTACCGTCTCGTGGATGCCCCGCGATGAGCGGCCGCTGGGCGCGAGCCATGCTGTCGGCATACCGTTTCGCGGGTGCGGCCGCCTATCCGCTGGTCGGGCCCTATGTGGCCTGGCGCACCTCGCGCGGCAAGGAAGACCGCTACCGCCGCCGCGAGCGCTATGGCGTCGCCGGCCGCGCGCGCCCCGACGGGCCGGTGATCTGGATCCATGCGGCGAGCGTCGGTGAGACCATAGCCGTCGTGCCGTTGGTCGAAAGCATCCTCGACTATGGCGTCAACATCGTGCTGACGACCGGCACGGTCACCTCGGCGCAGGTCGCCGACGAGCGTCTCGGTGATCGGATCATCCACCAATACGTACCGCTCGATCTCAAGCCGGCGGTCAGCCGGTTCCTCGATCACTGGCAGCCGGATCTGGCGATCATCGCCGAATCCGAGATCTGGCCGATGACCATCCTCGAGCTTGGCGCGCGCCGCGTGCCGCAGGTGCTGGTCAATGGCAGGCTCTCCGACCGCTCGTTCAAGTCGTGGAAGAAACGGGCCAACATCGCCGAGGCGTTGTTCGAGAACCTGGCTCACGTCGTGGCGCAGTCGGATGTCGATGGCGAGCGGTTTCTGGCGCTCGGCGCCCGGCCGGTCACCGTGTCGGGCAATCTCAAGGTCGATACCTCGCCGCCGCCCGTCGACGAACGGGCGCTGGCGACGCTGCGGCGGCAGATAGGCACGCGCCCGACCTGGGCGGCGATCTCGACCCATGACGGCGAGGAAGTGGTCGCGGCTGAAGTCCACGCGACGCTGCACAAACGCCACCATGGTCTTCTGACGATCGTCGTTCCGCGTCATCCCGATCGCGGCGAGGCGCTTGCGGCGCAGATTTCCGGCATGGGCCTGAAGGTCGCGCGGCGAAGCAAGGGCGACAGGATAGCCGCCGACACGGATATATTGCTCGGCGACACGATCGGCGAGATGGGACTCTATCTCCGGCTGACCGAAATCGCCTTCGTCGGCCGCTCGCTGACCTCCGAGGGTGGCCAGAACCCGCTGGAACCGGCCATGCTCGACACCGCGGTTCTCGCCGGGCGCAATGTTCAGAATTTTCGCGAGGCCTACCAGCGTCTCCTCGACAGCGGCGGCGCCAAGCTGGTGCGCGATCGCGACATGCTGGCCGGCGCCGTCAATTTCCTCCTGACCAACGAAGTGGCGCGCCACGAGATGATGGCGGCGGGTGTGGCGACCGTCGACGAGATGCGTGGCGCGCTGGCGCGCACGCTGAAATCGCTTGAGCCCTATATCCAGCCGCTGGTCGTCAAGTCGCGCCTGAAGGGCGCGAACGGTCGCTAGCGTGGCCTCTGAAGCACCACCATTCTGGTGGGAAGAGCCGGACTGGCGGGTCCTGGCACTGTCGCCGCTATCGGCCATCTATGCCGCCGCCGCCGGCCGCGGCATGCGGCGGGCCAAGCGCGAGAAGATCGAAGCACCCGTTCTGTGCATCGGCAATTTCACGGTTGGCGGCACCGGCAAGACACCGGTGGCCATCGCGCTCGCCGAGCAGGCGAAGCGAATGCATCTGAAACCAGGCTTCCTGTCGCGCGGCCATGGCGGCTCGTTCGCCGAGCCTCACGTGGTCGATATCGACCATGACAGTGCCAGGCATGTCGGTGACGAACCGCTGCTGCTCGCCGAACACGCGCCGGTGGCGGTGACGCCGAACCGCGCCGCCGGCGCCCGGCTGCTGCTGGAACGGCATGGCTGCGATTTCCTGATCATGGATGATGGCTTCCAGAGCGCCCGCATCCACATCGACTACGCGCTGGTCGTCGTCGACGCGCGCTATGGGATCGGCAATGGCCGCGTCATTCCGGGCGGGCCGCTCAGGGCCAAAATCGTCGACCAGTTGGTCTTCACCAGCGGGCTGTTGAAAATGGGCGAGGGCACTGCCGCCGACAGCGTGGTCCGCCAGGCGGCACGCGCCGGCCGGCCGATCTTCGAGGCCCATACAGAGCCAAGCGGCAAGGCAGGGCTTGCCGGCAAGCGGTTCCTCGCCTTCGCCGGTATCGGCCATCCCGAGAAATTCTTCGACACGGTGCGCGAAGCCGGCGGCGAGCTGGCATTGACGCGGCCGTTTCCGGACCATCATTTCTATGCCGAGGACGAACTTGCCGAGTTGGTGGCGACCGCACGCGCCGAAGGGCTGGTGCTCATCACCACCGCCAAGGACGCCGCCCGACTGCGCCACGGCGCCTCACAGGACTTTCTCGACCGGCTCGAGGTGCTGGAGATCGACACTGTCTTCGAACTCGATCACGTTCCCGAGCGCATCATCGACGAGACGCTCGATGCCTGGCGCCAGCGCAAGCTGAAGGGTTAACCGCGTTTACGCAGCTCCGGATGCATCTCGATTTCGCGGCGCAGCGAGGCGGTGGCGCTGATGTAGGGCTCCTGCCTGGCGACGCTCCAGTATTTCAACTCGTCGAGCGGAATGCTTTCGCCTGTCACCGCGCAACGCACGAACGCGCCGGGACTGGTAACCTGGAAGTCGCCATCCAGATAGCGGATGCGGGCTTCCTTGCCGCCGGGGCCTTCGAAACGGTTCATCATGCGGGGACGCCAGGGTTCATGAGGATTTCATCGCCATAAATTCCCGGCGAGGTCAAGCATGCGACAAGCCTGAGACAATGCTGAACGCTTATTGTGAGGCGGAAAAATGGTGTTGGTGGGCCGCAATGGACATTTCCTCCACTCGTCTTCCCGCCTTGCTCAGGGAAGTGATGACGCCGCAGGCCGTGCCCTCGGGGCAGGCCGATCCAGTCATGACGGCACTGGTCAAGCCGCTGGTCCAACCGCCGGCGCCGTCTCTGCTTGCGCAACAGACAGCGCCCGTGCTGTTGACTTTGCCTGCCGCGCCAATGGACGTCAAATCGCAGCAGATCGCATCGTCTGGCATCGTCGATGCCTATCTTGCCCAGCTTGAGACGGGCGAAGAGGCGGCGTTGGCAACGATCGCGGCGAGAAAGGCAAAACCCGAAGCCGAAACGCCGCGAGCCTTCTTGCCGCCTTCGACAACGGCCAATGACAATACCCCTGCCAGGGTTACGGGGCTGTCATTGCTGTCGCTTATCCCGCCGCAGGCTCCAGTCCCGCGCAACGCTGCCGCTCTGGGTGCATTGGCGGGCAGGCACAGGCCGGCCAATCAATCCCATGGTGCGGCGCCGAACCCTGAGCAGTTGCTGGTGAAAATTGGCTTTGTTTCGATAATGGCCGGTTTGCTGGGAACCGTGATCCTTGGGTTCGTTCTGTTGTTGCTGCGCTGAGCTTCGAATCGGCTGGTCCTCGATATGTGCCCGGCGGAAGGCCTACCGCTCGGCTTCGATGAACGCCTCGATCTTTTCCGGCGCCAGCCCGGCCTCCGCCGCGATGCGGCGGGCGAGGTCGGCGGATGCGGCACGCGGCCGCCCGATCGGCCGGTCGAGCCAGTAGGACACCGGATTGAGCGCGGTGCGCTCATCGACGGGGGTGATGCGGCCCGATTGCAATTGATGCCCGGTCAGGGGCGGGCGTGCCAGCGCGATGCCGAGCCCATAGGCGGCGGCGTCGAGCACCAGATTGTAGTCCTCGAAGCGACGGTCCTGCGGGCGCGGGCGATAATCCATGCCTTGCGCGGCAAACCAGGCGCGCCAGGCAGACGCGTCGGAATCGTTGATCAGCGGATATTTGAGCAGCCGGGCAGGGTCGCCGCGGCCGATCTCGCGGGCAAGCTCGGGTGACGCGACGGGGAAGACATGTTCCTCGAAAAGCTGCACCGAGACGCGGCCCGGAATGCCGCCGCGTCCACAGCGGATGGAGATATCGATGCCCTCATCGGCAAGGTCGGCCTGGCGGATGTCGACATCGAGCACGATGCGCAGCTTCGAGGGATTGTTCTCCAGAGCCGCCATGCGCGGCATCAGCCACAGCCCGCTGACCGAGGGGATCGAGGTCAGCCGCACCACCGCCGTGCCACGCGGCTCGACCCAGCGGTCGGAATGGGTCGATATCAGCGCAAAGGCTTCCGCCGTGCGCAGATGCAGCCGGTTGCCCTCGATCGTCAGCGAGACGCCGCGCGCCCCACGGTCGAAGACTTTCAATCCCAGCCAGTCCTCGAGCTTGGCGATCTGCCGGCTCACGGCGCCATGGGTGATGTTGAGCTTTTCGGCGGCCGCCGAAAAGCTGCCTGTTCGCGCCGCCGCATCGAAGGCGCGCAGTGTTTCGAGCGGTACCATTGTGTCCGAGCTGTGATCCATAGTCACAGGTGATCCTCGATTTGGTCGTTTGTCAACTGGCCTGAAATGGCGTTTTCTGCCTTTCAGGACCGAAGAATGCGAGGGCAGTGAGATGAACGCAATGACGGGCACGTTGAATTCGACACAGCGGATGGACACCACGGCAGCCATTGCTGTCGCGCTGACGGTGGTTGGTTGGGCCTCCGCCTTTCCGGCGATCCGCGCCGGTCTCGCTGCCTTCGGACCGCTGGAACTCGGCGCATTGCGCTTTGCCATCGCCGCCGTGCCGGCGGCGATCTTCCTGGCCGTCAAGCGCCCGGCGCTGCCAAGGCTCGACGAAGTGTGGCGCCTGGTCTTTGGCGGCGCCATCTTCGTCGCGCTCTACACCGTCATGCTCAATTTCGGCGAACTGACCGTCTCTGCCGGTGCCGCCGGCTTCATCATCAATGTCAGCCCGATCTTCACCGCCATCATGGCGATGGTCCTGCTGGGCGAGCGCTTTTCGGGCATGGCCTGGGCCGGCACGGTGATTTCCTTCGCCGGCATTGGCGTCATCGCCATGGCCGACGGGAATGGACTGTCTTTTAACACCGGTGCTCTTCTGGTGCTTGGTTCGGCCTTGTGCTCGGCCGTCAACACCATCGTCCAGAAGCCGCTGTTTGCCCGCCATCATCCGTTGACCATCTCCGCTTCGAACATGGTGCTCGGCGCACTATGCCTGGCGCCCTTCCTGCCGTCGGCCTTTTCGCAGGCGGCGGTTGCCGACGCAGCAGGCCTCGGCGCCGTCATCTTTCTTGGCATCGTGCCCAGCCTGATCGCCTATGCCGCCTGGGCGACCGCACTGTCGCGTCTGCCCGCCGCACGTGCCTCCAACTTCCTCTATCTGGTCTCGCCGATGTCCGCGCTGATCGGCTTCTTCTGGCTGGGCGAAGTCCCGACGCTGCTCGGCATAATCGGCGGCGCGCTGGCGCTGGGCGGTGTCATCGTGGTGAATTTGAAGAGATGAATATTGCC
Organism: Mesorhizobium sp. M7A.F.Ca.ET.027.02.1.1; assembly: GCF_004022985.1. Lineage (NCBI taxonomy): Bacteria > Pseudomonadati > Pseudomonadota > Alphaproteobacteria > Hyphomicrobiales > Phyllobacteriaceae > Mesorhizobium > Mesorhizobium sp. M7A.F.Ca.ET.027.02.1.1. The sequence continues at coordinate 9,511 of NZ_RZOL01000076.1, forward strand.
GGCCGTCCGCTTCCCTCATTCGGGAACGATGCCTCGGTCAAACGCGTTTAGCCCGTGTTTATTCGACGGAGGTCCGAATGCCGGGTGCAACGACGCACCGACGCATGCAACTGGGTGATCTATCCATTTTCTATCGCGAGGCAGGGCCGCCAGAAGCACCTGTCTTGCTGTTGCCGCACGGCTATCCCTGCTCTTCGTTCCAATTCCGCCGACTGATGCCGGCGCTCGCCGACCGCTGGCGAACGATTGCATTCGACTGGCCGGGCTTCGGATACAGTGGCACGCCCGATCCGGCCGCCTTTGGCTATGATTTCGACGCCTATTGCGACGTGCTTTCCAAACTTGCCGATGAATTCGGTCTCGAACGCTACGCCTTGTGGCTGCATGATTACGGCTCGCAGATAGGACTCCGGTATTCGATCTCGCACCCCGAGCGGATCAGTGCCCTGATCATCCAGAACGGCGACATCTACGAGGACGTGCTTGGTCCGAAATACGCCACGATCAAGGCTTGGTGGACCGACAAGACGCCCGACAAGCACCGTCCGCTCGAGGCCGCGATAAGTGAGGACGGGTTCCGGGCCGAGTTCATCGGGGAAGTGTCTGACGACGTCGCCACGCGCGTGCCGCCCGATCTCTGGAGCCTTCACTGGCCATTGATGAACACGCCGGTTCGTCGGCAGATCGCCGTCGGTCTGATGGAGAAGCTGGAAGCCAATCTCACCTGGTTTCCGCGCTACCAGGCTTATTTGCGTGAAAACCATCCGCCGACGCTGATCGTTTGGGGGCCAGAGGACGGCTATATGCCCGCGGCGTCGGCGCAGGCCTATCATCGCGATCTGCCCGATGCGGAACTGCATCTGATCGAGGGGGCGGGTCACTGGCTGCTGGAGACACATTTCGACGACGCGCTGCCGCTGGTCCGCGATTTCCTGGCTCGTGTTCACGGCTGATCACAGCCGGCGTCTGCCCTGCTCAGTTTGCGTCCGCCTGACTGAAGGAGAACCTCATGCCGACCAAACCGACCATCGCGCGCATCTGGCGCGGTCGCACCCGCCGCGACATCGCCGACGCCTATGAGCCATACCTCCGTGCCGAGGGTATTCCGCCCCTCGAGAAGACGGCGCTTGGTGTCCAATTGCTGCGCGAAGACCGAGGTGAGGAGACGTGGTTCACAACCATCTCGTATTGGGCCGACATGCAAGCGATGACCGCCTTTACCAAAGGCGAACCGACCAAAGTCCATCATCTGGACCGCGATGCCGAGTTCCTGATCGAGCTGCCGGAGCGGATCGACATCCACCGGATACTTGTCGATCATCAAGGACTGCGCTGAACGGCGAATCTGGTGGTTCGCAACCTCGCCTTCTTCGCGGTGATGTCGCTGATCTGGGGGCTGACCTGGGCGGCGATCAAGCTCGGTCTCGATGACGTGCCTCCGCTCCTGCTGGCGGCGGCACGCTATTTGCTGACCGCCGCGCTTCTGGCAACAGCGGTGCGTGGAGCCGGCGCGGCATTCGCCCACGGGCGAACGGTGGTCTCGGCATTGCTGGTCAACACCGGCACCTACGAGCGGTGAAGCGATGGCCCGCAATCCGTCCGCAGCTACCGCCGCCCGAAAAGCCGTTCGATGTCCGCCAGCTTGAGTTCGATATAGGTTGGGCGGCCGTGGTTGCAGGTGCCCGAACCGGGCGTCGCCTCCATCTGCCGCAGCAGCGCGTTCATCTCCTCGGCCTTGAGCAGGCGGCCGGAGCGCACAGAGCCGTGGCAGGCCATGGTCGCGGCTATTTTGTCCAGCCGCTCCTTCAGCGTGTCGACCGTGTCGTTGTCGGCGATCTCGTCGGCGAGGTCGCGCACCAATTGCCCGACATTGGTCTCGCCCAGCATCGACGGCGTCTCGCGCACCGCGACGGCGCCGGGGCCGAAGCGCTCGATGCCGAGACCGAAGCGGGCCAGCGTTTCCGAATGCAGCGCAAGCCGCTCGGCATCCTCTTCCGGCAGGTCGATGATCTCGGGCAGAAGCAGCATCTGCGAGGGCACCGGGCGCGAGTGCAGCGCATTCTTCAGCGCCTCGTAGACCAGCCGTTCATGCGCCGCATGCTGGTCGACGATGATGAGCGAATCCCTGGTCTGGGCGACGATGTAGTTCTCATGCACCTGGGCGCGCGCCGCGCCCAGCACCGCGCCGAGCAGGGTCTCGGCCGCTTCATCCTGCCCTGCGCGTGCATCGGCGCTGGCAAGCGGACCGGCATCGAAAGCCGCTTGCTCGTTTTCACGCAAGCCGCGCTGCTCGAAGCCCGCACCCTTGAAACCCATATCGAGCGGCCGCTGCGACGACCGGACGGGATCGAAGCCGGACGTGCCCGACGCGCGGTAGGCCGCGTCGTAGCTGCGGTGGCCGTTTGCCGGTCCGCCGTGGCCGTAGGATGCGGCCCCTGGCCGGAACGCGGCCATCATGCCGGCGGCACCCGTGGTGGCGGCGCGGACGCCGGCATCGGCCAGTGCCTGTCGAATTGCACCGACGATCAATCCGCGCACAAGGCCGGGATCGCGGAAGCGCACATCGGCCTTGGCTGGATGGACATTGACGTCGACGATGGCCGGGTCGAGCGTCAGGAACAGCACCGTCACCGCATGGCGGTCACGCGGCAGGACGTCGGCATAGGCACCGCGTATGGCGCCGGCGATCAGCTTGTCGCGCACCGGGCGGCCGTTCACATACGCATATTGCTGCAGCGCGTTGCCGCGGGTGAAGGAGGGGATCGACACGTGGCCGGTCAGATGCACGCCTTCGCGCATCGCATCGATGGCAATCGAATTGTCGGGAAAGTCGGTGCCCATCACCTGGGCGACACGGCGCAGGCTGCCTTCCGCGCTGTCATCCGCCGCCGGCAATTCCAGCGTAGAGCGGTCCGAGCCGGCCAGCGTGAAGCGCACGGCGGGGAAGGCGATGGCGATGCGCTTGACCACATCGCTGGTGGCCGAGCTTTCGGCGCGCTCGCCCTTCATGAACTTCAATCGGGCCGGCGTTGCGAAGAACAGGTCGCGCACCTCGACCGTGGTGCCGCGATTGGCCGCCGCCGGCCTGACAGGCAGGACGCGGCCACCCTCGATGCCGATCTCGGCGGCGCTGTCACTTGCTGCCGTGCGCGAGCGGATCGACAGTCGCGACACCGAGCCGATCGACGGCAGCGCTTCGCCGCGGAAGCCCAGCGAGCGGATGTCGTTGATATCCTCGGTGAGCTTGGAGGTGCAATGACGTGCGATCGCCAGCGCCAGCTCCCGTTCGGGAATGCCAGAGCCGTCGTCGGTGACGCGGATCAGGTTCAGTCCGCCGCCGGCTGTGACGATCTCGACGCGCGAAGCGCCGGCATCGAGCGCATTCTCGACCAGTTCCTTGACGACGCTCGCCGGACGCTCGATGACTTCGCCGGCGGCGATCTGGTTGATCATCGTTTCGGAAAGCTGGCGGATGGGCATGGCAGCACTATAGGCGGATTCGAGACGGATGCGGAAGGATTCGGTGTTGCGGAACAGTGGATAGGCTGGCTGGGAGGCGCTGCCCCTCACGCTTGCTCCGCCAGCCAGTCTCGCACCTTGCGGGCGTTGTCGCTGAGTTCCCGGTTCTTCGGCCAGACGACATAGAACGCCTTGCCGGTCTTCAGCACATGATCCGTCACCGGCACCAGCAAGCCCGACGCCAGCAGCCGCTCGGCGAGGTGCCGCCAGCCGAGCGCGATGCCCTGGCCTTCCATGACGCCCTGGATCACCAGGCCGTAGTCGTTGATGCGCAGGCCGCGCGCGGTATCGCTGAGATTGGCGCCCGCCGACTGGAACCATTCGTCCCAGCTGGCCGCCTCGCGATACGGCTCCTCCAGATGGATGAGGCGGTGCGTGGCCAGTTCGGCAGCGGATTGGGGCAGGCCGAACTTTGCCGCATAACTGGTGCCGGCGACGGGAAATATCTCCTCGTCGGCCAGCGGCAACGAGTGATAGTCCGGCCAGTCCCGCGGCGCGCCGCCGCGCACGCCGAGCGGAATGCCTTCCGCGATGATGTCGAGGTCGCGGTCGGCGGTCTGGATACGCAGGTCGATGCCCGGCAGTTCGTCGCGGAACTGCTGCAGGCGCGGCATCATCCAGAACGAGCCGAACGCGGTCGAGGCAGCCAGCGTGACATGACCGCCGGTTGCCTGCAGGCGCAGATCCTCCGCCGATTTGCGAATATGCGAAAGGCCGAGCGAGACATCGGCATGGAAGCGCTCGCCGGCCTCGGTCAGGAGAACCTGGCGGTGGCGGCGCTGGAACAGCTTGGCGCCAAGCCGTTCTTCCAGCCCGCGCACGGCATAGGAGACGGCGGCCTGCGTCATGCCGAGCTCGCGCCCGGCGGCGGTGAAGCTCGACAGCCGCCCGGCCGCCTCGAAGACGATCAGGCTGCCGGCCGAGGGCAGGAGGTGGCGCAGGCTTCGCATAAGGTGAGCTTATACAAGAGATCAGGATTTTCCAGCGTCACATCACCATTTTGTCGCGTTAGGCTCCTTCATGAGTGGAATGGAGTTGCCATGAACGCACCGGCCCCTGAAGTGACCGAACATGCCAACCGCCGCAGTGGCGGCCGCCTGGGACGAAAGGCCCTGCGCGGAGCTCCGGTAACGTCGTTTCCGACCCTGGTCCGCCAGATCCCCGTCTACCAGATGGTCCCCGATGAGGCGGTCGAGCTGATCCACGAGGAGTCGCTCTTGATCCTCGAAGAGGTGGGATGCGAATTCCGCGACGACGAGGCTATCGCACTGTGGAAGGCGGCGGGCGCGGATGTCTCGGAAACTCGTGTGCGGATCGACCGGGCCCTGCTGATGGAACTGGTATCGAAGGTCCCGTCGGAGTTCACGCTCAATGCGAGGAATCCGCAGCGTACGGTGCGGGTGGGCGGCAACAATACCATCTTCGTGCCGATGTATGGCGCGCCCTATGTGCGTGACCTCGACAACAACAGGCGCTACGGCACGCTCGCGGACCTCAACAATTTCCACAAGCTCGCCTACATGGCGCCGGCGCTGCATTCATCGAGTTCGGTCATTTGCGAGCCGATGGAAATCGCGGTACCGAAGCGTCACCTCCACATCATCCATTCCGCGCTTAAGCATTCCGACAAGCCGTTCATGGGCATCGTCACGTCCAAGGAGCGGGCGGAAGACACGATGGCGATGGCAGGCATCGTGTTCGGCGAGGATTACGTCCGCGACAATCCGGTCCTGGTGTCGATCACCAACTGCAATTCGCCGCTGGTGTGGGACGCCACCATGCTGGACGCGATGAAGGTCTATGCCCGAAGCAACCAGCCGCTGATCCTCGCACCCTTCGCACTGTGCGGCGCCTCGACTTCGGCGTCGGCCGTCGGGGCAGTCGCGCAGGTCAATGCGGAAGCGCTGGCGGGCGTCGCCTTCACGCAACTGCTGCGCCCAGGGTCGCCACAGATCTACGGACAGTTCATGGTCACCGTGGACATGAAGACCGGCGCTCCGATGGGCGGCACGCCGGAGGCGGCCCAGATGATGTACCTGATGGGCGCGCTGGCGCGGAAATACAAACTGCCGTGGCGCACCTCAGGCTTCCATGTCGGATCGAAGCTCAACGACGCCCAGGCGGGCTACGAGGCCAACATGCTGATGCATGCCGCCATCCTCGCCGGCGCCAACTACATCTGGCACTCCGCCGGGTGGCTGGAGGCCGGCCTGAGCTGCGGCTATTCGAAGTTCGCTACGGACTGCGAACAGCTGGTTGGCTGGTACAAATATGCAGGCGGCCTTCCGTTCGACGATTTCAAGGAAGCGATGGCAGCGGTTCGCGAAGTCGGGCCGCAGGGCCATTTCCTCGGCACCAAACACACGCTCGAACATTTCGAGTCGGCCTTCTTCATACCCTCGATCATGGACTTCAATTCGTACGAACAGTGGAAGGCAGAAGGGGCGAAGGACCACGACACGCGCGGTCGCGAGAAGGCGCGCAACATGCTGGCGGATTACGAGGAGCCGAAGCTCGACGAAGGCATCGCCGATGGCCTGATGGATTTCATCGCGCGGCGCGAGGAGAGGCTGCCGGACAGCGTCAGTTGACGCGAAGAACCAAGATCAAAGGGAACCAGACGGGAGGAAAAAATGGCATTCTTCAGAAGCAGTGGCGATCGCGTGCCGAGCGCTATCGAGGCAATGGCGGTCGAAGCACGCGCGGGTCGTGTCGATCGGCGCGAGTTCCTGGCGCTGGCAAGCGCCTTCGGCGCATCGACGGCGCTTGCCTACGCCATGATCGGCCTTGCCGTGCCGGATCGGGCCTTGGCCGAAGAGCCGAAGAAAGGCGGAACGCTGCGCGTCTCGATGTCGGTGAAGGGGCAGAAGGATCCGCGCACCTACGACTGGGTTGAGCTGGCGAACATTTCGCGCTGCTGGCTGGAGCCGCTTGTCCGCTATACCAGGCAATTCACCTTCGAGCCGGTCCTGCTCGAAAGTTGGGATATCAATGACGACGCCACCGAATACGTGCTGCATGTGCGCAAGGGCATCACATGGAACAATGGCGATGCCTTCAACGCCGATGACGTCGCTCACAATCTGACGCGCTGGTGCGAGAAGAATGTCGCCGGCAATTCCATGGCCGCCCGTGTCGGCGCGCTGATCGACGCAAAGACCGGCAAGGCCAGGGATGGCGCGATCACCAAGGTCGACGACAACACGGTCAAGCTGAAGCTAAGCGAACCAGACGTTTCACTGATCCCGAATTTCACCGACTATCCGGCGCTCGTCGTGCATCGCAACTTCGATGCCGACGGTGCCGATCCGATCAAGAAGCCGATCGGCACGGGACCGTTCGAACTGGTCTCCTACGATGTCGGCCAGAAGGCGGTCGTCAAGCGTCGCGAGAATGGCAAATGGTGGGGTGGTGAAGCGCCGCTCGACAGCGTCGAGTTCATCGACTACGGCACCGATTTCAACGCCACCGTGAACGCGTTCGAATCCGGTGAGATCGACCTCAATTTCGAGTCGCCCGCCGACTTCATCGACATTCTCGACAAGATGGATCTGGTGAAATCGGAGGTGGCGACGGCGACGACGCTGGTTGCCCGCACCAACATCACCCACAAGCCTTATGACGACAAGCGGGTGCGCAACGCCTTGCAAATGGCCGTCGACAACAATGCGGTCCTCCAACTTGGTTATGCCGGGCGAGGCACCCCTGGCGAAAACCACCACGTTGCCCCGATCCATCCGGAATACTATCCGCTGCCCAAGAAGACACGCGACGCCGCCGGCGCCAAGAAGCTGATGGCGGAAGCCGGACAGGCTGACTTCGAGCATGAGCTGATCACCATCGAGGACGATTGGCAGAAGAATACCGGCGACGCCATTGCCGGCCAGCTGCGCGATGCCGGAATCAAGGTGAAGCGCACGGTGCTGCCGGGTTCGACCTTCTGGAACGACTGGACGAAATATCCCTATTCGATGACGATCTGGTACATGCGCCCGCTTGGCGTCCAGGTGCTGGCGCTCGGCTATCGCACCGGCGAGGCCTGGAATGAATCGGCATATTCCAACCCCGATTTCGACGCCAAGCTCAAGCAGGCGCTATCGCTCATCGACGTGGAGAAACGACGCGAGGTCATGAAGGATGTCGAGCAGATCCTGCAGGATTCGGGCGTCATTATTCAGCCGTTCTGGCAGAAGCTCTACAGCCACCAGAACAAGAAGGTGAAGAACTATGGTGTCCACCAGACATTCGAGATGGACCTTCAGAACGTCTGGCTGGACGGCTGAAACAAGGCGCGGCAGGACTTCATGAGCCGCAAAAAAGCCGATATGCAGGATGCGTGGTATTGATAGGCTCAAGCCATCAAAAGCCGGAGATTCTGCATGAGACTGACAGTGCTCGTTGCCGCCCTTTCGATAGCCCTGCCGGGCGCCGCCGTCGCCGGACCGGCTTCCGACGCGGTGAAGTTCTTCTATGTCCCGGCGGTCAAGTTCGAGGCCGACGAACAATATCGGGATCGGTTCACCGAACCGGTGACGAAACTGTTCGAGCTGAACGACCAGGCAACGAAGACGAACCCGGACCAGGTCGCCTGCATCGATTTCGATCCTGGTCTCGACGCCCAGGATTTCGATCAGAAAACCGTCTCGAAAACGCTGAAACTGTCTGAGAAGCTGGATGGCGATAACGCACAGGTCACGGCATCCTTCAGCCTGTTCTCCGAGGGCGATGATTCCAAACGTGAAATGCTCTGGTCGCTCAAGAAGATCGACGGCAAGTGGAAGATATCGGACATCGCTTCCAAGACCAGCGACTGGACGCTCAGCGCGCTGGAATGCATGGCCGGCCAGACGCCGGAGTGAAGCGATGGCCCATCGCCGGTTCCTGGCGCTGTCGGGTGTGTGCCTGCTGGCGGCTCTGAGCGGGGCCGCCGCGCAAGGCTTGTTGGGTGCGCCGCCGGCAAACGCCCCGGCCGGCACCCAGCCGGGCGACAGCGGGGCACCGCCCGCAAATGCGCCGGGCGGAGCGGCGGAACCGGCCACGCCGCCGGTGGGATGGTCGCCAGCCGAAGCCGCGCCCGCCGCACCGATTCAGCCGGGCTCGCCGACCGCCGTGGTGCGGCCGTTTTACGATCAGGTCGGACTGGAGATCGATCCGGCCGAGCGAAGCCATTTCATCGACCCGGCCAAAACCGTGCTCGACAAGAGCGACGCCTTGCGCAAATCGGGGCAGGGCGAGTGCCTCGACCCCAACATGGCGCTCGACAATGCCGATTACGACAAGGCCGAGATCGACAAGAGCCTGAAGACCCTCGAGGCGATCAACGGCGACCAGGCCAAGGTCATCGTCGCCTTCGTCATATCGGGCAACCCGCACCGGCTGGAATGGAAATTCAAGAGGGTCGACGGCGACTGGAAGATCACGGACCTGCTGTCGGTGACCGGCGAATGGGCACTCAGCCAGTATCAGTGCGAATGATGAGCGAGCTCAACCCCGCCCGCGATAAGGCGCTACCCCGGTGTCGGGCAGCCAGGCGCCTTCGGGCGGAGCGCCGGTTTGCCAGAACACATCGATCGGAATGCCGCCGCGTGGATACCAATAGCCGCCTATGCGCAACCACAGCGGCTTGGTTGCCGCCACGATGCGGCGGCCGATCATGACGGTGCAGTCTTCATGGAAGGCGCCATGGTTGCGAAACGAGGTCATGAACAGCTTGAGCGACTTCGATTCCACCAGAGCCGCATCGGGTGCGTAGTCGATGACGATATGGGCGAAGTCCGGCTGGCCGGTGACTGGGCACAGCGAGGTGAATTCCGGGCAGGTGAAGCGCACGATCGCCGGCGGTCCGTCACCGCGCGAAAACGGTACGGTCTCCAGGACCGCTGCTTCGGGGCTTTGTGGCGTCTCGACGTGCGCGCCGAGTTGGGTGAGGGTTTTGGTGTCGATCATGGGCGCTATCCTTGTCGCATGCGCCCGGAGTGCGTGCGGGACGACATGCTTGAAAACGAATTTTGCCGCTCATTAGCACAATTTGAAACCGCAGGAAGACGATGACCAGCAACGATCCGCTTCTCCAGCCCTACCAGCTCAAACACCTGACGCTGAAGAACCGGGTCATGTCGACCAGCCATGAGCCGGCCTATTCCGAGGACGGCATGCCGAAACAGCGATACCGGCTCTACCATGCCGAGAAGGCCAAGGGCGGCATGGCGCTGACCATGACCGCCGGCTCGGCGATCGTCTCGCGCGACAGCCCGGCCGCTTTCGGCAATCTGCACGTCTATGACGACAGGATCGTGCCATGGCTGGCCGAGCTCGCTGACGCCTGCCACGAGCACGACTGCAAGGTGATGATCCAGATCACCCATCTCGGCCGCCGTACCGGCTGGAACAAGGCCGACTGGCTGCCGGTGCTCTCGGCCTCGCCGGTGCGTGAGCCGGCGCATCGCGCATTCCCGAAGACGATCGAGGACTGGGACATCGAGCGCATCGTCGCCGACTATGCTTCAGCCGCCCAGCGCTGCGAGGCCGCCGGCCTCGACGGCATCGAGTTCGAATCCTACGGCCATCTGATGGACGGCTTCTGGTCGCCAGCCACCAATCATCGCGACGACGAATTCGGCGGCTCGCTGGAC
>NZ_RZOL01000770.1:0-1226 GCF_004022985.1 Mesorhizobium sp. M7A.F.Ca.ET.027.02.1.1
GTCTACAAATGCGGCGGCGCGCAAGCGGTCGCCGCCGTCGCCTACGGCACGGAGACGGTGAAGCCCGCGCTCAAGATCGTCGGCCCCGGCAGCCCGTGGGTGGTGGCGGCCAAGAGCGTGCTGTCCTCGGTCATCAACACAGGCCTTCCGGCCGGCCCGTCGGAAGCGATCATCTTTGCCGATGACAGCGTCGACGGCGGCCTTGCCGCGCTCGACCTGTTGATCGAAGCCGAGCACGGGCCGGATTCCTCGGCCTATCTGGTGACGCACAGCCGCAAAGTTGCAGAAGCAGCGCTCGCTGCACTTCCCGAGCATTGGTCGCGGATGACCGAGCAGCGTGTCGAGTTTTCGCGCGCCGTGCTGACCGGCAAGCGCGGCGGCATCGTGCTGACCGCGTCGCTGGAAGACAGCTACCGCTTCATCAACGACTATGCGCCCGAACATCTCGAGATCCTGTCGAAGGAGCCGTTCGCGCATCTCGGGCGCATCACCGAGGCGGCCGAGATACTGATGGGTCCGCACACGCCGGTGACGCTTGCCAACTTCGTCCTCGGTCCCAATGCTGTACTGCCGACCAGCCGCTGGGCGCGAACCTACGGGCCGCTTTCGGTAACGGATTTCGTCAAACGCTCGTCGATCGGCTATGTCACCTCGGTGGCCTATCCGGAACTCGCTCTGCACGCCCGCAGGCTCGCCCGCTACGAGGGCTTCAGCTCGCATGAGAACGCGGTCTCGGAAATCCGCGACCGCTATCTCGCCGGCTGAGCGGAAGCGATCGCGATGAAGGCCGCACGACTGTATGGACCTGGTGACCTGCGTGTCGAGGACATCGCCCCGCCAGGCGTGCCGGGTGCGGGCTGGGTGAAGCTCAGGGTCGACGCCGCCGGCATTTGCGGTTCGGACCTGCACAATTTCCGCACGGGACGGTGGATAAGCCGGTCGCCTTCGACGGCCGGCCATGAGCTGACCGGCACGGTGACTGCCATCGGCGCGGGCGTGGACGCCTTCGCCGTCGGCGACAGGGTGGTCGCTGATTCTCGGTTCTGGTGCGGAGACTGCGCGCAATGTCATGGCGGCAGGCGGCAGCTCTGCGCGTCACTGGGCTTCGTCGGAGAGGTCTGCGACGGCGGGTTTGCCGAACAGGCGGTGCTGCCCGCACGGCTCTTGCATATCATCGATGCCGGGCTCGACGAGCGCGTCGCGGCGATGGCCGAGCCGCTGGCGGT
>NZ_RZOL01000771.1:0-1218 GCF_004022985.1 Mesorhizobium sp. M7A.F.Ca.ET.027.02.1.1
ACGTAGATCAGCACGCCGGATCAGGGTCGTGGCCACGCTGTCCACTTCGAGCTTGGTTAGAGACACAGTGGGAGTATCGCGAAGAGGTCGGAGGACGTGTTCACCAGTTGCAACGACATTGCGAAAGCGCTCGCTGTCAAACCAAGTGACTCGATAGGAGCGAGCCTCGAGTTTTCCCGGATGAAAGGCGCTGATGGTCGAATAGGACCCGCTCACAACGTCTCCCACCGCAATGATGTCATCCGGACAGGTGATAGAGAAATAGACTATTGGCTCATCGGCCATTTCGATCAATTGCCCAGTTAGGGAAAGCTCCCAGCCTTTACGCACGACGGACAAGATCTCAATCATCTGCCAATCAATCGGGTAGCCCGATCGATGGTAGCGGCCTCCATCGTAGATGCCGAGAAAGGTCGCGGCCTCTGCGAGTTCAAGACGGAGTCCACGCGCACGTGGCTGAGGGCGCGCCGATATTGCGCTCACTGACAGCCTTGGGTTGTCGGTACAGCCATGTTTCGGCCACGGTGGCCCCAGGTGGTCAAAGAAGACACGGCTGCCACGATCATTCTGGTAATAAAAGACCGCCGCTTTGCAAACTGGGCACGTTGCGTTCGGATTGACGAAGCAGGACGAGTATCCCCGGCTGGCTCGCCCATCGCGCAGGATACGTTCCGCATCGCGGGTCTGCATCGATCTGCGCAACTGGGAGCGATCTATCCTGATGTTGCCCCATGTGCTGGAACACCAACCGCACCCGCAGTTCGGATAGTGGTTGTGGCCCCGCCCCATGACCTAAACCCCGAACACCTTCAGCACCTCGTCGCCGAAGTGGTTGATCACCTTCACCGCGATCCTCCCCGTTGCCGGCCTCGGGAATGGCCGTGACGTGTCGGAGTAGAGCGTCGCCCAGGCGTCCTCGTCGATCTCGGCCTTCAGCGCGGTCTTCAGCGACTTGTAGGGGTCGTTGGCGCCGAGGAAATAGGCGTGGCGGACGAAGAAGCTCTCCTCGTTGTAGTCGGTATCGATGAACCAGGCGGCGATACCCTTGACGTCGTCCGAGCGGATTTCGCCGGTCGACGGGTCGAAGATGTCGACGCCGTTGACCTTCACCTGCAACTCGCCGCCGGCGGTCTCGATCAGGTCGACATCCGGCTCGCCGAAGACGACGAAGAGGTTGCCCTTGCCCGTGTTCTTCAGGTCCTCGGCCATGTGCAGGTC
>NZ_RZOL01000772.1:0-1211 GCF_004022985.1 Mesorhizobium sp. M7A.F.Ca.ET.027.02.1.1
ATACGACGGATGTCGAGGCCTTCCTTGGCGCGCAGCAGGAGTGGATGGCAAACACTGTGCCCAAGCGTGGCGCGATCGTGGAAGCCGGTCAGTGGGGCGAGCCGAAGCTGCCGCCCAAGGCCGAGCGTGTGTACGGCAAGCCGTCCAAGTCCGATCACACTGCCATGTATCTCGACCGCGACGGCAAGGTGCAGTCAGTCGCGTACCGCATGCCGGCGGCCAAAAAGCCCAAGGGCGAGAATGGCGCTGATGTCGTGACCGACGGCGACGATATCGTCGTTACGGCAAAGCCGCGTCCGGACGTGACGCGCAAAGGCACAGAGATGATCGGAGACCTGCGCACCGACGCGCTGCACGAGGCGCTGTCGCGCGCACCGATCGGGGACGACACGCTGATGGCGCTGCTCGTTCTCGCCTTCGCGGGCCAGAATGTGACGGTGGCATCTGGCGCCCGCGACGTCTCCTATTACGGGGCCGCAGGCCTCGGCCAACATGCCGCGCGCCTGTTCGACCAAGAGGGCAAGCTTGATTTCGACATGGACACGCTGCGCATTGCCGTGCGGTCCTTGCTGACAGACGTTTTGTCCTGCAGGGAGAATCGCTCGGACAGCGGCGTTGTCGCCCGTGTCGCCGGCGACGTCATCGCCGCCGACAATTTCCTGGCCAACATGGGGACAGAGGATTTCCTGTCATGCCTGTCGCGGCAGGCATTGGAAGCCGCCTGCGCGGATACATCCGTCCTGCCTCGTCAGAAGGTCAAGGACACCCGTGCGGCCCTGGTCGAGCATTTCAAGGAAGGCCGCTTCGTCCACCCGTCGGCGCTGTTTGCGCCCACTCCGGAAAAGCTGACCTCTTGGCTGAAGATGAACGAGGCCAGGGAACAGCCCGAGGACGATGGCACGCCGGCGGACCAGGACCAGCTCGACGGCGATGCGGTTGTCGAGCCCGCGCATGACTACGTCGGCGACGACCCCGCTCCGCAGGACGAGGACCTCCCTGACGAACAGATGGAGACTTACAAGGTGGCCGCCGAGTAGGCGGCTCCCTTTCCCTCCGAACGATCATTCCGCCGCCGGCACATCACCGGCGGCGGTTCTGTTTCCACCAATGAGCAACACGGAGACCCGTCATGTCGGCTCAATTGATCTATGACCTCGTTCCACTCGGTTCGATCGTAACTTATCGTGATGGAACACCACGCCCGCCAGAGC
>NZ_RZOL01000773.1:0-1203 GCF_004022985.1 Mesorhizobium sp. M7A.F.Ca.ET.027.02.1.1
CGTCCGAAGCGCATCGGTTCATCGAAATCCGTGGCGATTCCGGTGTCGGCAAATCCTGGGTGCTTCGGCACGTCGCCGAGCGCGTGGCGCGCCAAGCGCCGATCATCGTGCTTGACCGCGACTCGACGCCGGCAGGCGGCTGGCTGCCGTTCTCCAACGCGCTCGGTATTCCGGGTTCGGCGGTCGAGTTCCTAACCGATCTGGCCGCGAGCGGCGGCGCGATGCTGTTCATCGACAGCATCGATATGTTCGACGATCGAGGCCGCCAACGCACCATCATCGAGCTCATGCGCGCGGCGAGCACGATCCCGGGTTTCACGGTAATCGCAACCACGCGCACTGCCGGCCATGTCGATGTCGAACCCTGGCTCGACGAAGAGATCGTTGCCGCCCTGGGAGGCGCGCAGCCGGTACCCGTCGGCCCCTTGTCGGACGATGAAGTCGCGATCCTAGTTAATCAGGCGCCGGATCTTCGGCTGCTGCTTGCCCCCCAACATCCCGCCGCCGGTCTTGCTCGAAATCTCTATCGGCTATCCCGGTTGCTGAAGGTGCCGAGCGCGACCGAGGTTCGCACCGAAGCAGCAATGGCCGATCTGTGGTGGAAGAGAGCGGACGGCGCGCTGGCTGCAGAGGTGCGCGCAGCGCAGCGGCTGCTGGCAGCGCTCGCGGCGAGTGCCATAAAGGGAGAAGACGGGATCGAGCTGACCGAGGATTCTTCTGCTCGGTCGCATCTGCTTGAGGCACTGACGCTCAAGGAAGTGCGCCGCGACCGGCTAGATTTCTATCACGACGTGCTACGCGACTGGGCGATCGGGAACTACATCGCAGAGAATCCGAGCCGTCTGGCCGCACTCGATCTGAGTGTGCCGGTATCGCCGCGTGTGGCGCGCGGTATCGAGTTCGCCGCCCGTCTCACGCTCGAGACGGGCGCAGATTGCAGCGCCTGGACCGATCTGATCGCTCATCTGTCTCCGAGAGGGGCGCACGGATCATGGCGGCGCCAAGCCATCCTCGCCTTGCCGCGGTCGGAGGCCGGCTTCGAATTGCTCGAAAAGTGCAGTGCTGGTCTATTGGCAGACGGCGCAGCTCTCCTTATCGAATTGTGCACGGCGATCGCGGCGGCCGAGACCGTGGCGACGGCCGACTTGATGACGATGCCGGACGGCTCCAAGGTCAATCTGCCGCGCTCGTATCGCACAAATA
>NZ_RZOL01000774.1:0-1193 GCF_004022985.1 Mesorhizobium sp. M7A.F.Ca.ET.027.02.1.1
CTTATAGGCTTTTCCTCGGTCTTATGGCCCTCCTCGCCTTCTTCGCCCTTTGGAGCCTGGCCTACGAGCTGGTGGCGACATGGCGGTGGAACCCTGCCCTCCCCTCTGAAGGCGCCTCACGCTGGGGGCTTCTAAAGTACCAGAACGCGCAACGCAGCCTAAGCGGCCTGTTCGTTGCCTGGCAGCATTTCAGCCAGCGCTTGGCCTATCATCCCACGCAGGGCGAGACGATTATTCGGGGCGCGATCGCGGTCGCGGTTGTCGTGGCGATCGGCGTCGGCCTGATCTTTGCAAGCCTGATCAACCGCAAGCCAAAGCACTATGGCGATGCGCGGTTCGGCACGATCATGGACGCCGAAAGGAAAAACCTGCTGGCAAAGCAAGGTTTGATCCTCGGCAAGATGGGTGGGGCGACGATCCGCTCGGACGATCCCGCGCACGTCCTGGTGGTCGGGCCGACCCGGTCCGGCAAGGGCGTCAGCTTTGTGGTTCCGAACGGTTATATGTGGCGAGGATCCTCAGTGTGGTTCGATCCGAAGCGGGGGAACTTCGAGGCGTTCGGTGCACACCGGCAGGCTCTCGGCGACAAGGTCTTTTTCTTTTCTCCCGGCGAGCGGGATTCGCATCGCTACAATCCGCTGGATTTCATCCGGCGCGATGCGCGCATGCCGACGGACTGCGCGGTGGTCTCCTCCTTCATCATCCCCGAGGCGACAGGAAGTTCCGAGATCTGGGCGCGCGCCGGCCGGCAGCTGCTTTCGACCATGATCGGCTATGTGCTGACGTCACCACGCTATGAGGGGCAGCGTCATTTGCGCGCCGTCGCGATGCTTATTTCGACCGGCGTGGATTTTCTCAGGGTGCTGACGAATATCCGCAATGACGAAGAAAAATATCTGCCTTCGTGGGTCGTGCAGGGGCTCAACCAGTTCATTGCGCTGGAAAAGGAAACGCGAAACTCGGCCTACTTCAACCTGACGGCGGCTCTCAACCCCTGGACCAATGATCTCGTTGCAGCCGCTACGGCGTCGACCGATTTCGATATCTCGAAGCTTCGCAAGGACCCGACGGCTCTCTTCATCGGCTGCTCGGTGGCGCAGCTCGAGGTGTTCCGGCCCATCATCAAAATCTTGGTCCAGCAAATCCATGATGTGCTGATGGCCTCCTCGCCGGGTCCGGACGAGCCCTATCAG
>NZ_RZOL01000775.1:0-1182 GCF_004022985.1 Mesorhizobium sp. M7A.F.Ca.ET.027.02.1.1
GATGGACACCATCCTCAACGAATCGCTCTCGCCCGAAGAGATGAGCGCGATCATGGGCGACAAGAAATTCGAGGTCGCACCGGAAGGCCCGCCGCCGATCTGGCCCGAACTCGAAAAGCTCGAACCGGCGCGGCTTGGTGCCTTCCTGGCCGGTGAGCATCCGCAGACGGCGGCCATGGTGTTGTCGAAGCTGGCGCCGCAGGTGGCGGCCAACGTGCTGCTGACACTGACCAAGCCGATGCGTGGAGAAATCATCAAGCGCATGGTGACGATGGCCAATGTTCCCGACGCTGCCGCCAGGATCGTCGAAAACCGGCTGCGCACCAGCGTGCTGGCGGAAACCTCGACCAAGGACACCTCGGCCGGGCAGGCGCGTGTCGCCAGCGTTCTCAACGAACTCGACAAGCCGCTGCTCGAGGAGGTCATGCAGGATCTGGAAGCAGCCGGCACGCCTGATCTCGACGGTGTGAGGGCCCGCCTGTTTGCTTTCGACGACTTGCCGTTGCTCACCCAGAAAGCCCGGGTGCTGCTGTTCGACGGGCTGTCGACGGAGTTGGTCACGCTGGCCCTGCGCGGCACTTCGGCCGCACTCGCAGAATCGGTGCTGTCGGCCATCGGCGCCCGCTCGCGGCGCATGATCGAAGCCGAACTCGGACAGGGCTCGGACGGGGTCCCTCTCGCCGACATCACGGCGGCCCGCAAGACGATCGTTACGACGACGATCCGCCTGTCGCGCGAAGGCGCCTTCGAACTGCCCTCGACCCAAGACGCCGCCTAAGGCCGCGCCATGGCTGACGCGGTCGACAAGGATTCGAAAACCGAAGAGGCGACGGAAAAGAAGATCCGCGACACCATCGAACAGGGCAAACTGCCCCATTCGCGGGAGACAGCGCTCCTTGCCTCGTTCGTTGCCATCCTGGTGTTCACCGTCTTCTACGCCAAGGATGCGATCATCGATCTCGGCATGTTCCTGTCGATGTTCCTGGAGAAGCCGGAAGCCTGGCCGATGGACACCGAGACCGACGTCATCGCGCTCTACAAGATCGTCCTCCTCGAGGTTGGCCGCGCCGTCCTGAGCCTGATGGTGCTGCTGACCGTCGCCGGCGTCGGCGCCTCGGTGTTCCAGAACATGCCGCAATTCGTAGGCGAGCGGATCCGGCCGCAACTCTCGCGCATTTCGAT
>NZ_RZOL01000776.1:0-1173 GCF_004022985.1 Mesorhizobium sp. M7A.F.Ca.ET.027.02.1.1
GTTCGAGCACGCTCGGCCGCATGTCGTCGACGATGTGGCGCAGTTCCGTCAGGCAGCCGGCGACCTCATGCTCGAGATCGGCAAGCTGCGCTGCCCGCGCCACGCCTTGCCCGCGAAGGGCCGAAAGCTGGCGCGCGATGCGGGCGAGATCGGCAAGCGTTTGGTCGTGCAGGTCCATGGCCATGCGCCGCCGTTCGCGCTCCATGCCTTCGGTCAATTGCGAGGCGCCGACGCGCAGCAGTTCGACCCGGTTGCGCGCCTCGCTCTCGGCCAGCATGGCGCGGCGCGCCTCCTCGGTCTGGATCAGCGCGAAGATGTAGGGCGCGATCAGGTCCGCGCATTGCTGGGCGACCGCGACATCGGCAAGCGTGTAGCAGTCGACCTCGTGCCGGCTGATGTTGAGCGCGCCGATGATGCCGCCGCGCGCCCTGAGCGGCACGACGATGCGGCTGCGCAGCCTGGCGGCGAAGATCGGACCATCGATGGCGGTGGCGAAATGGAAGCGCTCGTCGCTCAACGCATCGTCGGCGAGCAGATAGGGGACTTCGCCCCACAGCACCGAGCGGATCGGGCTGACTTCGGTCGGCAGCGGATGCTGGGCTAGCTCGCTCCAGCTGGTGTGGAAGCCGGCTTCGTAACAGGCGTGCCGGCGGCCGTCATGCGACAGCACCGCCAGATCCATGTGATCGTGCGGGATGAGCGAGCCGATCTCAATGGCTGTCGCTCGGAACGCCGTGCCGGGATCGATATGGCCGGCAAGCGCCCGCGATATCGCCAGCAGCCGGTCGATCAAGACCAGGGACACTTCCGCCATTGCTTTCACGATCCTCCCGTGCCGCGAAATAGTGGACGCATGCCGCCGCCGCTGTCAACGACGGCGCCGTTGGCCATAGGGTCCCGCACTCAGCTTGACAAAAGACCTGACGACAGCTCGGCGGTGCCGGCAGCCTTGTGGCGGTAATAGGAATTTTTTCTTGACTCCATGCCCTCAGCTATGGTACATTTTTGTCCATGGTGCTGATTTGCGCCAGTGACCCGCCGCACAGGCGGGTTTTTCGTTTGATGCTCCGTCAGCCAATGGCGGGCGAAGGCTCCGAAGAAACCCGTCAGCCCGAGTTCGTTGCCCTGCCGTTGGACCGGCCGATCAACTTGCGGTGCAATGATTGTAAAGGG
>NZ_RZOL01000777.1:0-1168 GCF_004022985.1 Mesorhizobium sp. M7A.F.Ca.ET.027.02.1.1
CGTTCGAAGTACCGCGATGAAGATCTGCGCTACGACCGCGTCATCATCATGACCGACGCAGACGTCGACGGCGCCCACATCGCCTCGCTGCTGATCACCTTCTTCTACCAGGAGATGCCGGCGCTGGTGCGCGGCGGCCACCTTTACCTCGCCGTGCCGCCGCTTTACTCGATCAGGCAAGGCGGCAAGGTCGCCTATGCCCGCGACGACGCGCACAAGGACGAGCTCCTGCGCACCGAATTCACCGGGCGCGGCAAGGTGGAACTCGGCCGCTTCAAGGGCCTGGGGGAGATGATGGCCGCCCAGCTCAAGGAAACCACCATGGACCCGAGGAAGCGCACGCTGCTCAGGGTCGATGTGAACGAAATCGATTCAGCCACCAAGGACAGGGTCGATGAACTGATGGGCACCAAGCCGGAAGCCCGTTTCCGCTTCATCCAGGAACGCGCCGAATTCGCCGCGGCGGAAGTGCTGGATATCTAGCCATCAGCCGGTTTAGCTTGCGCTTCTGATATGGAGACCAGCGTGTGATTGCGGCACGGCTGAAAGGCTATTTCGAAACCAGTTTGACCGACCTGACGCAACCGACGCGCTCGGACTGGATTTTCGCTCTTCGCACCGTTTCAGCCGGCCTGATCGCACTGCTGGCCGCCTACGCCCTAAAACTCGACCACCCGCAATGGGCCATGATGACGGTGTTCATCGTCGCCCAGCCGGTTGCCGGCATGGTGCTGGCGAAGGGCTTCTACCGGCTGCTCGGCACGCTGGTCGGCGGCGTCGCGGCGATCGGTATCACCACCGTATTCGGCACCAACCCCTGGGTGCTGGTGACGGTGCTTGCCGTCTGGATCGGCATCTGCACCTTCGTCTCGTCGCTGCTGCGCAATCCGGAAGCCTATGGCGCCGCGCTCGCCGGCTACACCGCAATGATCATCGGCCTGCCCGCCTTCGGACAGCCGCATCTCGTCGTCGACCTCGCGATCGCGCGATGTGCCGAGATCGTGCTTGGCATTGTCTGCGCCGGCCTGACCAGCCGCCTGATCCTGCCAAAACTGGCCAGCGACGCCATCGTCTCGCGCCTGAAACGCTGCATCCTCGATCTTGCCACCTATGCCGACGGTGCGTTCTCCGGCGGCGACCCGGCAACGCTGTCCGCGCTGCACCGGAA
>NZ_RZOL01000778.1:0-1160 GCF_004022985.1 Mesorhizobium sp. M7A.F.Ca.ET.027.02.1.1
TTTCCGTTCATCGCCGAAGGTTCCTGAGGACGCCGCTTTTTTGAACCCAGTCGGACAAAATTTAAGGCCGAGATTCGGTCGAAATTTTTTGAGCCATGCGAGCCAGCGGCGGCATAGGATTTTTACCAGGTTTGGCAGATGCCTGGCGCGCCATTGCGGGCGCTCTGTGATGTCGAGCAGGCCAAGATGGCGGGCCCGGCGCAGCGCGTTGCGGACGGTGGTGGCGCCGACGCCGGCGCGGTCGCCGATCTCTTTGACGCTCGATCCGCAAGAGCCGTGCTGACGGCAATCCGAGGCGACAATGTAAAGCACGGCCCGTTCACCCTCCGTGAAGCGATCCCGCACATTCGGGGGTAGGGCGGCCATATCGCCCAAGCGCCGTTTCCTCGCCCATCGGACGGGGCAGCGCGACCCGCTCGCCGCTTGGTGGCGCGACTGCTCTGATTTGGGGCGCTTCGAAAAGTAGGTCCGCGCCGGCGGCAATCGGGTTTCGCGGGCCAATTGCAGCATGGAGCGCCGCGAATGGGCGGCCTCGCTGAGCTCTTGCGCCTCCTGGTCCCCTAAGGCGCCATCGGCGAGCCCTCGCCAGACCAGCGCCATATAGTGATCGATCTGCTTGACCGTCGTGATGTCGGCTAGCCACTGGGCCATTTCGGTGTGTATGGTCACCACGTCTTTCCTTGCTTGCGGCAAAGAAAATCCGTGGCGCGAAAGCGCATTTTCCTGTTGCGACTGTCAGAGGAAGCAGCTAGATTTTGCCATCTTCTTTTGGTGGCAATCGACGGAATTGGCGTTCCGTTCCAGCTACAACCTCTCGGAAATCCGGCCTTCGCGCCGGGTTTTCTTTTTGCCTGTATCCGTTCTCCACGATTCGCTGATTTGCCAGCGTAAGCGGCTGGGTGCATAAGTTAAAGTAAAAACCTGACCGCCGACAACCCTTGGCTTACCGTGCGCCGCCTGGCCCAATTCGGCCTTGCGCCGTCCAGCGCGCTCGTTCTCGGCCCGGATCGGGCTCGCTCCAAAGGGGCAGGGCGGCCTACGCCGGCCCTTTGCTGGTTATTCTTCGTTGTCGTCGGTGTCTTCCTTCGCTTCGTAGCGGCGATGGACGCGGGTGAAGATGGGCGCAATCACATCAGTCGTGGAGACCGTCTTGCCGTCTT
>NZ_RZOL01000779.1:0-1154 GCF_004022985.1 Mesorhizobium sp. M7A.F.Ca.ET.027.02.1.1
CTATTTGATATAAAAAACTATTCAGGAAGAATAGCGTGCGGCGAATTCGGAAATGCGCTGCACCACCGCCTTGGATGCCGTGATGCCCCGCGCTTGCGCCTTCTCGGCGGCCTCTGCGCGGGCACGACCGGGCACATGCACACCGAAGCGCCGCCGCAGCCGGTCGAGCTGGTCCTTCATCCGCTGCTCGAAATCCGGATCGAGCAGCTTGGGTTCGATAGCAAGCACGAATAGTCCCGTGCCGGGGCTGTCCGGCCCGCCGCTGAACCATGGCGCGTCGAGCGACCAGTTGGCGCCCGACAGGCCCGCCGCCAGCACCTCGACCATCAGCGCGATGTTGGCGCCGCGCTGGCCGCCGAAGGCGAGCATTGCGCCCTTCATGGCGGCGGCGGGATCGGTGGTCGGGTTGCCGCTGGCGTCCAGCGCCCAGCCTTCAGGGATCGTCCTGCCCTCCTCGGCCGCTTTGCGGATGTTGACGAAAGCGGTGGCGCTCGACGACTGGTCGATGACCAGCGGCGCCCCGTCGGCGGCGGGGGCGGCAAACGACATCGGGTTGGTGCAGTAGACTGGCTTGACCGAGCCCGAGCCGGCAAGCACGGCCGGGCCGTTGGTGGCGGCGAACGACACCAGCCCGAGTGTTGCCAGCCTTCCGGTGAAATAGCCGAGCGCGCCGCATGTATAGGCGTTCTTCTGCGAGAAGATGGCGACGCCGAACAGCTTTGCCGCCTTGGCGAGGTCGTCGATGGTGCGGTCGAAGCCGGTATGCGCCAGCCCCCGGCGTGCATCGGAGAGATAGACCGCAAGCGCCGGCCGGGTGATCACCGGGTCGGCATTGCCGTCGATGCGTCCGGCTTCCAGCGCCTCGAGATAGTCGATGAAATGCGACAGACCGACCGAGGAAAGCCCTTCGGCCTCGGCTGATATGATCGAAGCAGTGAGCGATTGTGCCGCTTCCTCATTGGCGCCAGCGCCAAGTGCCGCCATCCGGCACAGTCCTTTTGCCTGGTCGAGACTGAGTTGCATGATGGCAATCCTAGGGGAATAGGGGAGTAAGGGAATAGGGGAATAGGGGAATGGTGAGCAGTGAATAGCGAATGGGGATGGAATTGTGAACGTGAATAGTGGCTGGCTACTCCCCTACTCCCCTACTCCCC
>NZ_RZOL01000077.1:0-19641 GCF_004022985.1 Mesorhizobium sp. M7A.F.Ca.ET.027.02.1.1
GTAACCACCGGTTTGCCGGGCACCACCGCCTGTGGGACCGCCGATCGTATCGACGACGTATTTCATTCCCCGACCTTTCTGGTTGGCCCCGGTTAGCCCGGTGTTTTTCTGAAGATTACAGGAATCCGCCGGCGCGTATTGGTCAAAAACGAATAAACTTATGTGGCCGTTGGCCCAAGGGCCGGAGCTCGCGATGGTTTCAGTTATCGTCACGGTCCTGGTGTGCAGTTGATCAAACCAGCCTTGGGCGCGCAAACCGCAAGCCAAATTGGAACCATGCATCGGCCTCGACCGGCTCCTGCACCTTGGGCACGGTCGTCGCCGTGTTTGGTTTCGCGCGATGAGGATGGCGGGACACAGCGCGCACCCGAAACTTCTTCGCCAGGCAACTTTGCGCGAGCCCGCGGCCGAGAAACCCTGTTCCGCCAAAAATGGCGCCGATCCGCTCGGCTCCTCGGTCGTTTTGGCATGAGCCCAACCCTTCCACGCGCCGAAGCGATGCGCCGGCCTAGTCGGCCGCCGGGATAACCCGCCAAATCTTGTTGCCCACATCATCCGCGATCAGCAATGCGCCAGTTCGGTCGATGGCAACGCCAACCGGACGGCCGAATGCCTTGTCATCGTTGCTCAGAAATCCGGTAAGCACGTCCTGCGGCGGCCCCGACGGCTTGCCGTCGGCAAACGGCACGAAGATCACCTTGTAGCCGCTTCGCGGCATGCGATTCCATGAACCATGCTGGCCGACAAAGGCGCCATTCTTCATGTGCAACCCGAACAGGTCGGCGGTGTTGAAGGTGAGCCCAAGCGACCCGGTGTGCGCCCCGAGTGCGTAGTCGGGCACGATCGCCTTGCCGACGAGGTCCGGACGCGGTGGCTCCGCCCTGACATCGATGTGTTGGCCGAAATAGCTGTAGGGCCAGCCGTAGAAGGCGCCATCCCTGACCGATGTCATGTAGTCGGGAACGAGGTCGCTGCCGATCTCGTCCCGCTCGTTGACGACCGCCCAGAGTTCCCCGCTTTCAGGGTTCCAGGAGAGGCCGTTCGGGTTGCGCAGACCCGACGCAAAGAGCCGCGTCTGCCGCGTCGCGAGGTCGATTTCGTGCACGGCGGCGCGGCCTTCTTCCTCCTCCATGCCGTTTTCGCCGACATTGGAGTTGGAGCCCACGGTGGCATAGAGCTTCGTTCCGTCCGGACTGGCAATGACGTCCTTGGTCCAATGGTGATTGCGGCCGGCCGGAAGGTCGACGATCTTCTCGGACGGAGCAGTGATCTCGGCGTCGCCATCGCGATAGGGGAAAGCGACGACCGCGTCGGCATTGGCGACATAGAGCTTGCCGTCGAGCAGCGTCATGCCGAAGGGCGAGAAGAGGCTGCTGAGGAGGACTGTCCTGGTCTCAGCCACGCCATCGCCGTTCTCGTCGCGTAACAACGAGATACGGTTGGCGCTCCGCACCTCGGCGCCAGCCCGGCTCTGGAACAGTTTCATGAACCAGCCACGTATGGAAAAACCTTTGTCAGGTTTTGGTGGCGCATTGCTTTCGGCGACCAGCACGTCGCCATTGGGCAGCACGTGCAGCCAGCGCGGATGGTCGAGGCCGCCAGCGAATTCGTTGACGGCGAAGCCTTTGGCGGCGACCGGCATCTTGCCTTGGGGCCAAGGGGTCGCCTCGGCAACGTGGACCGTGGGTATCCAGGTCGGATTGGGTTCGGCAAGCGTCGGGTTTGGACCGTAGGTCTGCTCGATCGGAACGGTGGCCTGTTCGCGCGAGAAGAAGAACAAGCCCGCCCCCGCGATTATGACGAAGGCGACGATGACGAGTAAGACGCCCAGAATTTTTCGCATTGGATATTCCCGAAGATTGGGACAGTGACGTAACGCCATCAGGGCGTTCCGGTTGCGGCGGCACGCGACATTTGCGCGAAATAGGCGGCCAATGCGGCAATATCTTCGTCCGAGAGGTTTTTAGCAGCGTTGCGCATCAGATGGGCGAAGCGCGTGCCGCCGCGCTTTTCCTCGCGGAAAAGCTCGAGCTGGGTCGCAATGTATTTGGCGGGCTGTCCGGACAGTTCCGGATAGATGGGGTTGCGGTCCGGACGACCGTGGCAACCCAGGCATGCCGGAACGTCGCGCTCCGGGATGCCGCGTCGCGCGATCTCATCGGCACGCGCGATCCGGGCACGGTCCGGTTGCGTCGACGTTGCAGGCGCAGGCAGCGCGGAAAAATGCCGCGCGAGATCGGCGAGGAGTGCAGGGTCGACAGCGGTGACAGAAATTCCCATGACACCGCTCTGGCGGTGGCCGGTAGCGTAGGCTCTCAAACTCTCAAGAAGATAGGTTTCGCGCTGAGAGGCCAAGACGGGCGTTGCGGGGCTCCGGCCGAGCCCGTCCGTGCCGTGGCAGCGGGTACAGTCGGCGAGTGCGCGTTCGAGGCCTTGTGTTTGGCCAGTCGACGGTTCGCTACTGCCATCAGCAAGGTCGCGCCACCGCGCCTCGTCCATCATCGGCAGTTCGCGCAGGAAGGCGACCATCGCCCAGACTTCATCGTCGCGCTGCTGCGTCGGCCAGGCCGGCATGCCGGTGAAGCGCACGCCGTGCTGGACGATGCGGAAGAGTTCGGCGTCCGTCCATTCGCCGACCTTGCCGGCAAGGTCCGGCGGCTGCGGCAGCATCGCAAGGACGGCGGGCGACCGCGGTTCGCCGGGCGCACCGTGGCAGATGGCGCAGCCGCGCGCGAAATGGCCGGCAGCCGGCTGAATAGCGTAGCGCGGCAGCTCGTCCGGCACCTTGACCGTGAGTGCGTATGTCCGCACGGCCGAGCGCATCGCGAAGTGCAGGAACCATTCGGTCACCTTCCAGTGGCCGGTCGAGGCACCAACGTTGAAGAAGCCGATCCAGGTCGCGAAAAGCACCGCGGCCGGCAAGATCGCCAAGCCTATCGCCAAGTGTTTCCAGTTGACGTGCATCAGCCGGCCAGCCTCTCGGTTTTGCCGCTCAGGAGCCTGGCAAGCAGGAAGACGCCTCCGGCGAGGTAAACGGCAGCGCCGATCATCAACATGATGATGCCGCCGAGCGCCTGGTCCTGCCCCGCCCCGAGCACGAGGCCGAAGCACGTCACTTCGCCGAGGCCATAGAGCGGTCGCGAGGCGAGCGAGAGCAGCGCGCCAAGCAACGTCATGTGGATGGAGGTCAGGAGCAACGCGAAGGCGCCGGCAGCGTCCCTAGCCGGCGCATCGGCATTGCGCGGCGCCATGCACGTCAGCCACAGGAACAGCCCGGCGCCAAGGAAGGACACCTGCTCGATCATGGTGGCGATGGTCGATGTCTCGGCCCACTGGCGCGCAGCCGGCGCATGCCAGCCCCAGACGACAATCAGTTCGACGAGAGAGGCGATAAGGGGAGCGGCGGTGGCCACGGAGCGTATCGTTCTGGCAATACCGATTGCTATCAGCGGCGCCGCAATCGCGACGACGCCCATGTGGGCAAGCATGTGAGCCGCGAACGAGCCACGCCACGCATCGAGCAGCGGTCCCGCCCAGACCAGCGCGAGGGTGACGAAGCCCAGCAACAGGCTTGCCGTCCTCATGAGGAGCATCCGTCGATGAAGAGCAGCGGCAGCCCCACGTAGAGCACGGCGACGAAGCTCAGGCCGCAAAGCAGTAGCGTGGCAAACCCCTGGAAGAGGTTGCGGTCCGTCGCTGTGGGATCGTCGTGCGGCGGGTCGTTCGTGCCGAAGCCCCACTGCCTCCAGGCGAGCCAGCCGGACAAGACGATCATCGCGAGTGCCGCCAGCGTCATAGCCACTATGCCAGCCTGGACGACAGCGAAACCGAGGTCACCGCGCTTGGCACACCAGATTGCGGCCAGTGCGTAACAGGCGAGGAAATGTCCGGCCCAGATCACGGGCGCGGTGAAGAGCGTCCAGAGCGTTTCGACCTCTTTGGGAATGATGCGCATCACCGTCTCACATCGCTTCCGGGAAAAGACCGATGACGGCGAAGGTGATGACAGCGGTGATCGCCATAAAATGCCAGTAGAGCGCGACGTTGTGCAGTTCCATGTCGTGCTCCCGCGTCAGGCGACCGGCGAGGCTGCGCGCAAGGCAATAGAGCTGCATGACGGATCCGACCGCGGCATGAGCAAGCGCCCAGATGACGAGAATCCAGACGATCGCCGGATAGACATGCGCGGTCGGCTGCATGTCATGCTGCCAGGGTCCGGCAAAACCGGCTGCAGAGGCAGCAAGCGTCAGCAGAAACGCAGCAACAAGCGCAACGCGTGCGCCGTCGATCCACCCGCTTGCGTTCAGTCGGCGCGCACCAAGCATCGCGACCCATGCGGCGACGAAGAGAGACAGCGCGATCATCGGCCACCGCATACCGGGACCCGGCTGCCCCAGAGTGAAGTCGGGATGGATGGTCCAGTAGAAAAAATAGCCGAAGATGAGGCTGGCGAAGGCAGTTCCGTCGCCAACCATTGTAATGAACATCGCCCACCAGCCAACAGAATCCGGACCGGAGGCATAGAGCGGCAAGCGCAATCCAAGGCCGACATCCTTGGTCTTCTTTTCCGGGGTTTCGCCGGTGCCGGTCCAGAGCCACCACAGAACGGCAGAGAGCGTGCCGATGCCCGACAATAGGGCGAGGATCCAGAGTTCGAAGGTGAGCGCGACGAAGACCCCGCCGAGCAATGCGGCCGAGATTATTGTGATCGTGGTTGATGTCGCCACGCGCTGGCACTGTAGCGGATGGGCGTCGAGCACCGAGGTGATGAGCGTCTCGCGGCGATTCTCCTTGGCACTGCGAAGATAATAGGCGCCCTCATTGACCTTTTGCATCAGATCCGCCTGGTCCCAAAGCGGATACCGGCTCTCGATGATCGGAATGGATCGAACGCCCCAGTTCTCCTCGGGCTCGTTCAGCCATTCGAGCGTGCCCGCCTTCCACGGATTCTGCTCGCTGCGGGGTTCGCGATGCTTCGGCCGTACAACATCGAAGACAACCACCAGCACCCCTGCCGCGAAAACATAGGCGCCGATCGTGGAGATGAGATTCAGCCAGTCCCAACCGATCCCCTCGGGGTAGGTGAAGACGCGGCGCGGCATCCCGCGCAGGCCGCTGAGATGCATCGGAAAGAACGCGACGTTGAAGCCGGCAAACATCAGCCAGAAGGCGGTGCGCCCGAGACGGGGCGAGAGCATCCGCGCATTGATCAGCGGGTAATAATAGTAAACGCCGGCGACCAGCGGGAACAGCATTCCACCGATCAGCACGTAATGCAGATGTGCGACGATAAAATAGGTATCGTGCGCCTGCCAGTCGAACGGCACGAGCGCGACCATCACGCCGGTCAGCCCGCCGATGACGAAGATAGCGAGCCCGCCGGCGCCGAACAGCATCGGCACCGAGAAGATGACACGTCCGGCCAGCATGGTGGCGATGAAGACGAAGATCTGCACGCCGGTTGGAATCGCGACCGCTTCCGAGGCGGCCGAGAAGAATGCCAGCGAGATCTGCGGCAGGCCGGTAGCGAACATGTGGTGGACCCAGAGGCCGAACGATAGGAAGCCGGTGCCGACAGCGGCAAGCACGATCCAGGAGTAGCCGACGATCGGACGTTGCGAAAAGGTTGGCACGATCATCGCCATCAGCGCGATGGCGGGCAAGAAGATGATGTAGACCTCGGGGTGCCCGAAGATCCAGAACAGGTGTTGCCACAGCAGTGGGTCGCCGCCCCGCGTCGGGTCGAAGAACGGCCAGTCGAACATGCGTTGCATCTCAAACAGGATGTCGCCGGCGATCAGCGGCGGAAAAGCGAAGAGGATCATGCCCGCGACGATCAGCAGGTACCAGGCGAACAGTGGCATTAGGTTGATGCGCATGCCCGGCGCACGGCACTTCATGATGCCGACGATCAGTTCGACCGCCGCAGCAATGGAGGCGACTTCGATAAAGGAGAGGCCCAGCAGCCAGATGTCGGCACCAATGCCGGAATATGCCTTGTCAGTGGCAAGAGGCGGATACATGAACCAGCCTGAAGAGGGAGCGGCGTCGAAGAAGATCGAACCGCAAACGAAGACACCGCCGATCAGAAAGCTCCAGAAGCCGAAGGCGCCGAGACGGGGAAATGGCAGTTCACGCGCACCGAGCATTGGCGGCAGCAGAAAGATCGCGACGGCCTCGAAGATAGGCACGGCAAACAGGAACATCATCACGGTGCCATGCAGCGTAAAGGCCTGGTTATAGAAGTCGGCAGAGAGGAAATTGTTTCCCGGAACCGCGAGTTGCGTACGCACAAGAAGCGCCAGAACGCCGCCAAACAGCATGAAGGCAAAGGCCGCACCCCCGTACCAGAGGCCAACCTGCGTATTGTTGACCGAAGTCCAGTAACGCCAGCCGATCGGCGTCTTCCAGACGAGGCGCAGCTGTTCTTCCTCGATCTTCTCTGCGGAGGGCAAGGCGTTTCGCTTGATGCGGGCTTTGAGGGTTGTCATTCGAGCCCCTTCAGCCAGGAGGCGATTTCGGCGATGTCCTGTTGGGGCAGCATGTTGAAGTCGGGCATCTTCGAACCCGGCTTGATCAAATGCGGATGGGCGATGAAGCTACGAACGGCCTCATCGTCGGTGGGCAAAACGCCGGCACCAATCGTTCCCCGCGAACTCATATGCGAGAGATCCGGGCCGACACCACCCTCAGCTTGTGTGCCCGCAACGCGGTGGCACGCGCCGCAGCCGTTGCGAAGGAATATGTCGCGTCCGGGCAAGGATGCGCCGGGCGAAGGGTTCGCCCGCACAGCCAGCCATTCCCGGAAGGCAGCGGGCTGCATGGCGACGGCCGTGAAGGTCATCAGCGCGTGCGAGGTCCCGCAATATTCCGCGCAAGGGCCGCGGTAGGTGCCAGGTTTGGTCGCCAGCAACGAGAGCCGATTCACGCGACCCGGGATCATGTCCATCTTGCCACCGAGCGCGGGAATCCAGAAGGAATGGATGACGTCGGTGCTTTTCAGCAAGAACTCGACGCGCTCGCCAACCGGCAGCCTGATCTCGTTGGCGGAAAGAATAGGAACTCCGCCGTCAGCCGGGTGGTAGGCGACCCGCCACCAGAATTGCTCACCAGTCACTTCGATCCTGAGACCATTGGCTTCGCCGGCTCGTGCGAAAGGTCTCAGTCCAGGCATCAACCAAAGCGCATAGCCTAGCAAGAGAAAGAGGAGTAGCGAAGGAATGGCTGCCCCGCCCCAGAAAATCAGCCGGCTTGCAATACGCTCGTCTATGGGAGTGCGCTCATGACGTGTCGCGTGGACCAGAAGACCGATGACCGTCAGCCAGATAAAACCGCCAGCAATGGCCATGAGCCAGAAAAGGTAAGCGATCTGGCGCGCTTCCTCTCCGGCCGGATCAAGCGCCGACTGGGCTCCCGAGCAGCTGGAACAGGTTCCCAAGCATAACCACAGCGCGAGCCAGCGCACCGCAGCGAGTTTCGTAATCCGGGCGCTTGTGCTTGGAACTGTTGACGAATCTATCCCTCCGATCGATGCCCTTGCTCACAAACGCGCCCGCAACCGAGTGGTTGCGCCGAAATTTCAGTTTAGCGGCAATGGCCAGTGCTCATGCAATCTATGCGCCGGTTTCGTCATTTGTCGCGCCGGTAGGCTTCGATTCCGGCGATCCTTTGTACGTCTCAGCAGGCAGCCATCGATTTTAAGGTTTCACCAACTATCGGGACCAATCGGGCGATTTCTTGCACTTTGCGGCGTTCGACGGCGTGCCCAAGCCGTCTCGAAAAGTACCCTCCGTTCCAACCTGCGAGCAGGCGACCGAGCATTGGTGTTGGTGAAACGTGGGCGCGCACCGAAGAGTTGTCGCCGAGCCGCCCGCCGATCTCGAACATCTCGATCAGGAACCCGCGCCTCCGGCGCGGTTGCAATGCCGGTCCTGTAAATGTCCGCAACGCCAGGGGGGCGGCTCAGCCATCGTCCCTGGCGACCAGTAGAAAAGGTTCGCGCTCCGGCGTCGTCACCGAAAAGCCCGAAGGGCCCACCGCGCTGAAAAAGCGATGGAACATGTCGATGAAGACACGCACGAAGAGTGGCTTTGCCGAACCGTACATGTCGGCGACGATCAGCGTGGGTGGCGGCAGTTCATCGAGGATTGGTCTTCGAACGATCTCCTCGCCATCAGCGGTGGCGCGACCGATCGGCCGCATGTTGAGGACGGCCATGCCGAAGCCGGATGCCACGGCCGAGCGCACCGTTTCGTAAGAGCGCGTGCGAAAGCGCACCTCCGGTCGTTTCGCCAGCACGTCGAACAGGGTCAGGAGATAGGTCGCCGTGTGCGGCAGGTCGAGCAGCACCAGCGGCCGTGCCGCCAGTTCCGCCAGCCAGATGCCGTCGCGCGCGGCAAGGGGATCGTCTGCATTGAGCACGGCATGCGCCGGTACCTTGCAGATGCGGGTGACGCTGTCGATACCGATTGGACCGATGTCGTAGAGAATGGCCAGATCGATCTGGCCAGCGACAAGCCGTTCCTGCAACTGGACCTGGTCGGCCTCGACAAGGTCGATCTCGACATCGCCGACGCTGTCGAGGTAGCTGCGCAGCATCTCCGGCATGAACAGCGCGCCGAACGGCTCGAAGCAGCCGATGCGCAGGACCTTCGGCACGCGCCCGTTGAGGTCTCCGATCGACCGGTTGAACTCCGTCTCCGCCGCCAGCATGATGCGGGCGGCGGCGACGAAGCGTTGGCCGGCCGGCGTGATGGAGACGCCGCGCGCCGGCCGCCTGTCGAAAATGCGCGCCCCCATCCCGGCCTCGGCCAGAGTGATCGCCGCGAGGATGGAGGATTGCGAGATGTAGAGCGATCTGGAGGCCGCCAGCACGCTGCCAAGGCGGGCGACTTCGCAGACATAGCGCAACTGCCGAATAGTCAGATTCATGGCTCTTTGTTACATTAAATAGCGAATATTCCCCACAACAATACATTTTATGGTGATGAAAAAACCCGCCAGATTGCCCGGGCTGACAAGGCTGCCGGAAGAGCGGCCATGAAGTGAGGGGTTCGAACTGCATGCCGAATGGGCTGTCTCCCATTGCCGACGCCGATGATCTGTGCCGCCTGGCTGCTGCGGAGCTTAGCGCCGCCTACCGCGCTGGATCGCTGTCGCCCGTCGAGGTGACGCTGGCGGCGCTGGATCGCGCCGAAGCGATCAATCCGCTTTTCAACGCCTTCACCATGATCGACCGCAAGGGTGCGATCGAGGCCGCAGGTGCTTCCGAGAAACGATGGCGGGCAGGCGAGCCGCTGTCGGCAGCCGACGGCATACCGACGACGCTGAAGGACATCGTCTGGGTCGAGGGCTGGAGCGTGCGTTACGGCAGCAGGACGACGACTTCCGCCGCCTATGACAAGGATGCCCCCGCCGTTGCCCTGCTGCGCAGAGCCGGCGCCGTCTTCATCGGACAGACGACGACGCCCGAATTCGGCTGGAAGGCGATTACCGACAGCGGCCTCTGCGGCATCACGCGCAATCCCTGGAATGCGCAAAAGACCCCCGGCGGTTCCTCCGGCGGAGCGGCGGTGGCCGCCGCCACCGGCGCCGGCGTCTTCCATCTCGGTACCGATGGCGGCGGCTCGATCCGCATTCCGGCCTCGTTCACCGGCATCGCCGGATTGAAGCCGACCTTCGGCCGCGTGCCCGCCTATCCGTCCAGCGCGTTCGGAACCGTCGCCCATATCGGACCGATGGCACGGACAGCACTCGATCTTTCCGTCATGGCCGGCGCCATGTCCGGCCGTG
Source organism: Mesorhizobium sp. M7A.F.Ca.ET.027.02.1.1 (assembly GCF_004022985.1). Taxonomy (NCBI): domain Bacteria; kingdom Pseudomonadati; phylum Pseudomonadota; class Alphaproteobacteria; order Hyphomicrobiales; family Phyllobacteriaceae; genus Mesorhizobium; species Mesorhizobium sp. M7A.F.Ca.ET.027.02.1.1. Next base: position 9,793 of record NZ_RZOL01000077.1, read on the forward strand.
ATATCAGCGACTGGCAGCAAGGCGTGGGAACGCTGGCGCCGCTTGGCCGGATCGAAGAAGTTTTGCGGGGCGCTCGGATCGGCTACTGGTCGAAGCCGCCTTCAGGAGCGCTGGATTCCGGGATCGCCGCCGTCGTCTCCCACGCCTTGACGTGTTTCGACGCCTTCGGCGCGACGGTCGAGCCGATTGATCTTCCCGGTGGCGATCTCCTCGACCTGTTCCAGCATCACTGGTTCACCGGCGCCGCGGCGCGGCTGGCGCTGGTTCCGCCGAGCGAACGGGCGGGCATCGATCCGGGCTTCCTGGAGGTCGCGCAGGCTGGGGCGGCGTTCGACGTCCATACGCTCGTCGCCGCACAGTTGGAGCGCGCCGAATTCGGCGCCGCCATGGACCGGCTGCTGGACGACTATGATTTCATCGTTTCGCCGGGGACGTCGATTCCAGCCTTCGACGTTGGCCTTGAAGTGCCTCTGGGCAGCGGCCTCTCGCGATGGATCGAATGGGCGGCGTTCAGCTACCCGATCAATCTCAGCCAGCAACCCGCCTGCGTCGTCCCTTGCGGCATGACCGAGGTGGGCCTGCCCGTCGGCTTCCAGATCATCGGCGCGCGCGGCGACGATGCCCGCGTGCTTTCGGCGGCAGCCGACCTGGAAGCCGCTTTCGTGCCCATGACCCACGCGTTTCGCCAGAAAGATCTGGTGTGAAAGATTTCGCATGAAGAAAAGACTCTAACCAACGCCAAAAAGGGGAACTTTGCCATGATGAACAGACGTGCAATGCTGCAGGGCGTGGTCGGCGCGGGTGCGGCCGGTGCCGCGCTTCTTGCCGATATGAACACTGCGGCGATCGCCCAGGACACCAAGCCCATTCCGGTCGGCTCGGCCCTGCCGATGTCCGGCATCGCCGCCGCCGACGGCATCGAGTTCAAGAACGGTCTCGAACTTGCCGCCGAGGAGATCAATGCGGCGGGCGGCATTCTCGGCCGGCCTGTCGAGATCCACATCGAAGACACCAAGGAAATGGGCGCCGACCTCGTCAGCCAGTCGATGCAGCGCCTGATCGACCGCTTCGAGGCGCCGGTCATCATCAATGGCTACAATCTCGGCACCAACATGATCGAGATGGACGTCGCCGCCGACAACGACGTCATCATGATGCACTACAACACGCTGATTTCGCACAATGAGAAGTTCAAGACCGACCCTGCCCGCTATTACAGCTCCTTCCAGGGCGATCCGCCGGAGTTCTGGTATGGACCGGGCTGCCTGAACTTCCTCAAGACGCTTGCCGCGGACGGCAAATGGAAGGCGCCCAACAAGAAGATCGCCATCATCCCGTCTGCCAACGAATATTCGATCGTCATCGCCAACGCGATCCGCGACAAGGCCGCCGAATACGGCTTCGAGGTTAGTCTGTTCGAGACCGTTCCGTTCCCGACCAACCAATGGGGACCGACGCTGGCGAAACTTCGCCAGGACCCGCCGGCGGCGATCCTGGTCACGCACTTCCTGCCGCAGGACCTGGCGCAGTTCATGGTCCAGTTCCTCGCAGAGCCGATCAACAGCCTGATCTACATGCAGTACGGACCATCGCTGCCGGCTTTCCGCGAGATCGGCGGCGAGGCGGTCAACGGCGTCGTCTATTCGACGGTGATCGGCTGCCTGCCGGACGATTTCTCCAAGCCGTTCCGCGAGAGCTACCGGGCCAAATTCGGTCCGAACTCGGCCTACATCACGGGATCGCAGACCTATGACGGCCTGTGGATGTGGGCGCTTGCCGCGGCAATCGCCGGTGGTCCAGGCGAACCGATGGACAAGGCGCAGACCACCAAGGTGGCCAATGCGATGAAGCGCCTGGTCTATCGCGGGGTCAACGGCACCTACCGGGCCGATCCGGCCGGCCAATCGGCCTTCTGCTATCCGACGCAGGTAGCCGATCCGTCGCTTGGCATGCCGCACCAGTTCCTGCAGCATCAGGATTACAAAACCGATCCGAAGCTGATCGCGCCGGTGCTCTATGCCACGGACAGCTTCATCCTGCCGCCATGGATCAAGTGACCGGACGCGGAAATGAAACCAACGACACCGGCCGGGCCGTTTGCCCGACCGGCTCCATTGGGTGAGAAATATGACTGAGGCCGCCGGTCCGATGCTGGTTTGTGACAGTGTGGCCAAACGGTTCGGCTCGCTGGCCGCCGTCGACGGCGTGTCGATGGTGGTCAATGCGGGCGAGATCGTTGGCATTGGTGGGCCAAACGGCGCCGGCAAGACAACTTTCTTCGACGTGGTGACCGGGATCACGCCGGCCAGTGGCGGCCGGGTGCATTTCGGCGACACCGACATTTCGGCGCTTCCGGCCGACCGCATCTGCCAACTCGGCATCGCCCGCACCTTCCAGCTCAATGCCGCCTTCGACAGCTTGACCGTTCGCGAAAACATCGAGATCGCCGCCTATTTCGGCCGGCAGCGGCGAAGGCTGGCCGGCTTCCGCCTCGGCGAGGATGTCCGGCAGGCAACGATCGAAGCGCTGGACTTCGTCGGGCTTGCGGCCAAGGCCGACGAGACCGTGGCGCGGCTGCCGGTGCTCGACCGCAAGCTGCTGATGATTGCCGGCGCCATCGCCACCCGGCCGAAAATGCTCTTCCTCGACGAGCCGGTGGGCGGGCTCAACGTCGCCGAGATCGACCAGATCATGGCGATGGTGCTGAAACTGCGCGACCAGGGACTGACCATCGTCCTGATCGAGCACGTCATGCGCTTTCTCCTGGCGCTCTCCAGCCGCGTGATCATCATGCACCATGGCAAGGTGATATTCGAAGGCCGGCCGGACAAGGTCGCCGAGGACCAGACCGTTGTCGAAACCTATCTCGGCCAGGGCACGCAGAAACGGTTGAAGAAATTCTTCGATGAGCAAGCTGCCGCGACGAATCCGGCGGTGGGGGGAACGCCATGACGGGCGCAGCCGCAAAACCACCTGTCCTGCAACTCGACGGCATCGTCTGCGGCTATGACGGACTCGACGTGCTCAAGGGCATTTCGCTGACCGTTCATGCCGGTGAATTCGTCACCGTCGTCGGCCCGAACGGCCATGGCAAGTCGACATTGCTCAAGACCATTTCCGGCCTGGTGCCGCTGCGCGGCGGTCAGATCAGCATCGACGGCCGGCGCCTGTCCGGCAAGCCGCATGAGACGGCGATGCTGGGCGTCGCCCACGTGCCGCAGGGCGATATGCTGTTCGCGCAGATGAGCGTGCTCGAAAACCTTTTGATGGGCGGCTATCTCGCGCCGGACAAGGCCGAGATCGCGCGTCGGCTGGACGAGGTCTACGCGCTTCTGCCGAAGCTTGCCGACCGTCGCAACCAAATCGCCTCGAGCCTGTCGGGCGGCGAACGGCGCATGGTCGGCATAGGCCGCGGCCTGATGATGGGAGGGCGCATCCTTTTGATCGACGAGCCGTCGCTTGGCCTCGCGCCACTGATCATCGATCAGGTCTACGACGTCATTTCGCAACTGAGCAAGGCTGGGCGCACGATCCTGCTGGTGGAGGAGAACCCGGCCCGGGTCGAGGACCTCGCCGACCGCCTGCATCTGCTCGACGATGGCGCCATCGTCTGGTCAGGCAAGCCCGCCGAACTGATGGCGCGCGACGAACTCCTCGCAACCTATCTCGGAGGCTGACGCCATGACCGACGTTCTCATGGCCATTCTCGTCGCCGGCTTCACCTCGGGCGCGCTCTATGCGCTGGCGACGGTCGGGCTATCGCTGGTCTGGGGTTCGATGGGCATGCTCAACATGGCCCATGCGGCGATGCTGACGCTTGGCGGCTACGTCGCCTTCACGGTGATCACCTCGCTCGGCCTGCCGGTCGCGGTCGGTTTCGCCGGTGCTATCGTCGCCGGTGCTTTGGCCGGCGCCATCCTCTATTTCGCGATCGTTCGCAATCTCCTGCAGAACGACAAATCGACATTCGAAGCCAACGTCATGATCGCCACGGTCGGCATCGGCATCGCCCTCGAGAATGCCATCCTCCTGACCTATGGCGGGCAGCCGCTGAAGCAGCCGGTCTCGATCGCCAGTGCCCTGCGCCTGGGGCCGCTGACGCTGCCCTGGCAGAACCTTCTGATCATCGCTGTGGTGGTCGTGATGATGGTGGTCGTCTCGGCGGCGCTCGGCCGGACGCGGATGGGTCGTGCGATCCGGGCGACGGCGCAGAACCGCGACGCGGCGCAACTCATGGGCGTCGCCGTCAACCGCGTCTACCTGCAGGTGCTGATGCTGTCGGGCGCGCTCGCCGGCATCTGCGGCGTCATGGTCTCGTCGATGACGCAATTGTCGCCGCCACTCGGCAACGACCCGATGCTGAAGGCCTTCATCATGTGCGTGGTCGCCGGTCTCGGCAATCTGCCGGGCGCCATCGCAGCAGCACTTGGGCTGGCGTTGCTCGAATCCTTCGTCCAGTACGCCTTGGGCGCCAGGTGGGGCTTTCCATCGCTGCTGTTCGTCGTCATTGCCATGCTGATCTGGCGGCCGTCCGGCCTTTTCGGCCACGCCGAAATCCGGCGCATGTGAGGGTCATCATGACAGAGACACGTCCCCTGCCCCGTTTCTCCATGTCCCGCTCGGCCAGGACTGATCTTGCCATCAGCCTGATGCTGATCGCGGCGGCGATCGCGCTGCCGTTCCTGGTCGACAGCCGCTACATCCTTGGCCAGATCGTGCTGGCGCTGTTCTATGCGACGATCGCCTCGCAGTGGAACCTCCTGTTCGGCTTCTCGGGCATCTTCTCGCTGGCGCAAATGGCGATCTTTGCCTTCGGCGGCTATGCGACGGCGATGCTCTGCTTCTATTTCGGCTGGAACGTCTGGGCAGCACTTGTGCCTGGCGCGCTGGGCGCCGTGCTGTTCTCGCTGGTCGTCGGCCTCGCCTGCCTTCGCCTGACCGGCGTCTATGTGGCGCTGCTGACGCTGGCGATCGCCCAGACGATGTATCTGCTGATCGTCACCGACACCGAATGTTTCGTCATGGTCGGCTCCGTCTGCCGCCAGTTCACCGGCGGCGCCGTCGGCTTTGCCCGCTTCGGCGACCTCGGCACCAGGGCCTTGCTCCGAGCGCAGTGGCTGGTCGGCAATTACGCCATCATCGCGGTGCTGTTCGCGCTCACCATGGTCTTCACCTACGCGATCGTCAAAAGCCCGATCGGCCTTGCTTTCCGGGCGCTGAAGGACAATCCGGGCTATGCGGTGGCCCGCGGCGTCAACCGCTTCCAGGCGCAGCTTCTGGTGTTCGGCATCTCCGCCTTTTTCACCGGGCTGGCCGGCGGTTTCTATGCCGCGCATTTCCAGGCGATCGGCCCCGGTGTGCTGTCGATGTCGCAACTTATGTTCATCATCGCCATCGTCGTGGTCGGCGGCGTCGGCACGTTCTGGGGACCGCTGGTCGGGACGGTGGTGCTGGTGCTGGCTGACGAGTTGATGCGAGAGAGCGGCGAGTTCCGCACGCTCGGGCTCGGCCTGATCATCGCCCTGTCGGTGGTGCTGATGCCCAAGGGGCTGGTCGGCCGTTTTGGCGATCTCATCGACTGGCTCGGGCGCCGTCGCGCCAGCCCCGACAGCAAGCCAGCAGCAAGCAGCATTGTGCAAAGCCCGACCCCGGCCGGAAAGTGAGAGACTGACGATGTTCGATACGATCATAGTGGGCGCCGGCTCGGCCGGCTGCGTGCTGGCAAACCGGCTCAGCGCCGATCCTGCCCGCAAGGTGCTGCTGCTGGAGGCCGGGCGCGAGGCGCCGCTCGCCTCGGACGTGCCGTCGGACTGGCCGACCATGTTCAACACGGAAGTCGATTGGGGCTACTACACCGAGCCGCAGGCCGGCTGCCGCGGCAGGCGGGTGTTCTGGCCGCGCGGCAAGATGATCGGCGGCTCCGGCGCGCTGAACGCCATGATCTATATTCGCGGCCTGCCGTCCGACTATGATGGCTGGGCGGCGATGGGCTGCCCCGGCTGGGCGTGGGCTGACGTGCTGCCGGTGTTCAAGGCCAGTGAAAGCAATGCCGAACTCGGCAACGACCCGCTGCACGGCGCCGACGGGCCGCTGCATATCGGCAATGTCGGACATGTCGATCCCAACGAGCTTGCCTGGATCGAGGCCTGCAAGGCCGCAGGCTACAAGCAGAACCGCGATTTCAACGGCGTCGAGCAGGAAGGCGTCGGCCTGTTCCAGTTCACCATCAAGAATGGCGAACGCTGGGGCACCGGCAAAGCCTATCTGCGCCCGGCGCGGGAACGACCCAACCTGACCGTGAAAACCGGTGTGCTGGCGACGGGCCTGGTCGTCGAGAAGGGCCGGGTCAAGGGCATCCGCTATCTCGTCAATGGCGAACCTGAGACCGCTTTCGCCGACAGCGAGGTGGTGCTGTCCTCGGGCTCGATTGGCAGTTGCCAGCTGATGCTGCTTTCGGGCATCGGGCCGGCCGACGAACTCGCCCAGGTCGGCGTTGCTCCCGTGCACGACCTGCCTGGCGTGGGCAAGGATCTGCAGGACCACATCAACATTCCGATCACCTTCTATACCAAGGACAAGATCGGCGTCGGCGCCTGGACCGACGAGACGCTGCAGCGCGACTTCGCCGAATGGCAGACATCGCGCAGCGGCCCGCGTTCCTCACCCTGGGTGGCGGCGGGCGGCTTCGTCAAGAGCCGGCCCGATATCGAGCCGGACCTGCAGCTTTACGGCGCCATCAGCCCGCATCGAGACTATGTTCGGTTCCTTTCGTCCAGACCCGGCATCACGCTGCACACCACGCTGCAGCGGCCAGACAGCCGCGGCGAGATTCGCCTGCGCTCGGCCAATCCGATCGAATATCCGGCGATCGACCCACGTTACTTCATCAGCGACGAGGATGGCTCGGACATCGCCACGCTGGTCGAAGGCATCCGCATCAGCCGGCGCATCGCGGCGCAGTCGCCGCTTGCCGAAATGCTCGCCGGCGAAATCACGCCGAGCGCCGAATGCGAGAGCGACGCCGAGATCGCCGACTATATACGCGGCCACTGCACGACGCTCTATCACCCGACCAGCACCTGCCGCATGGGTTCAGATGCGATGGCCGTCGTCGATCCGACGTCGATGAAGGTTCATGGGCTGGACGGGCTTTGCATCGCCGACGCCTCGGTCTTTCCGAAAATGGTGTCGGGCAACACGAACGCGCCGACGATCATGATCGCCGAACGCGCCGCGTCAATGATCCTGGCGGGCTAGGAGACAAAACATGACGACAGGCTGGAATTTCCACGAACTCTATCTCTGGCACGAGACCGGCAATGCCGCGCAGTTCTTTCAGCCGAGCCTGACCATCGAGCCGGGCGAGCATGCGGAGAATGCCGACACGAAACGCCGATTCCGCAATCTGATGGAGGTTTCGGGCCTGACCGAGAAACTGTCCAAGATCGCCTCCGTCGCGGTGAGCGAGGATGACCTCGCCCTGTTCCACGACCGCGACTACATCAGCCGTATCAAGCTGCTCAGTGATGGGCGCGGCGGCGATGCGAGCTATCTCACCCCCTTTGGCCATGGCAGCTACGAGATCGCCTGTCTGGCCGCCGGCGGCACGGCAGCGGTGATGGATGCGGTGTTGAGCGGCGATGTCGACAATGGCTATGCGCTGGTACGACCGCCCGGCCATCATGCCGAGCGCGGGCAAGGCATGGGCTTTTGCCTGTTCGGCAACGTTCCGGTCGCTATCCTGAAGAACCGGGCCAAACATGGCTTCGAGCGGGTCGCCTGCGTCGACTGGGATGTTCATCACGGCAACGGCACCCAGTCCGCCTTCTATTCGGACCCGTCGGTACTGACCATCTCGATCCATCAGGACGGGCTTTATCCACATGACAGCGGTCTTCACAACGAACGCGGCGAGGGCAAGGGCGAAGGCTACAACATCAATGTACCGCTGCCAGCCGGCTGCGGCCACGGCGTTTACATGTCCGTCTTCGAACGCGTCGTGCTGCCGGCGCTCAATCGCTACAAGCCTGATCTTATCGTCGTGCCGTCGGGCTTCGACGCCTCGGCGGCCGATCCGCTGGGGCGCATGATGCTGCATAGCGGCAGCTACCGCGACATGACGCGGATGCTGATGCAGGCGGCGGACGACCTCTGCGGCGGGCGCCTGATGATGTCGCACGAAGGCGGCTATTCCGCCTCCTACGTTCCCTACTGTGGCCTGGCGGTGATGGAGCAGTTGTCCGGCATCAGGACGCATATCGACGACCCGTTCCTGCCGGTCTTCGAAAGCTATGCCGGCCAACCCTTGCAGCCACATCAGGCGGCCGCTGTTTCCAGGGCGGAGGAACTTTTGGGCGGCATCGCCTAGAATTCTGATTGCGGTCAGCCGATGAGGCGATCTCAAGACACACCGGCGGCCAATCTCGCAAATGCGGGCATGCGCTGACGGTAGGCTAATGCATGTCGCCCAAAAGTTCCGGTTTGGGACAACGACATGCACGAAAACAAAGACTTAAAGCGAATCGTTTTTTGCGAGAAACTACGCCGGAGCACTCCCGACTACGCTAACCCCTACTCCCACTCGATTGTTCAAACAGCCTATAACTAATTGAAATTACACTAGGATGTTTCCATAGCCCCATAAGAGACCGACCAGAGCCGTCAAAAAATTACGCTTTGGTTCTAAAGGGAAATCGCCGCAAAGAATTTTTCCAGGGTTCACCAACTATCGGGACCAATTGGGCGATTTTTGTACCTCAAGACGTTCGACGGCCCTGCCCAAGCCGTTTAAAAAAGGTACCGTCACCGCTCCAATAAGGCATTGGCATGGGTCATAATGATCGACAAGCAACCGGTGTCGCACACACCCTGCTGCGGGCGGTGTGGCGCGACCGCTGGCATCCACTCGATTATTGCTAAAATTCCGGCTAGCTTGGCGACAGATGGCTCAATTTCTGGTCGGTGAATCACAATCAGACCGCCCTTCAAGAGAATAATGGGCGGCACCTTTGGTCCAAGGCGAGTGCAATGGCGCACGAATGAGCTCTACAACAATGCGCCGTGCGACGCCCAGCGACCTTGTCCTTTCGTATACCGATCAAGCAATTGGCTGTATGGGCAAGATAGGGGAAATCGTTTTTAGCAATCCGGATTGGAATCAAGAGGGATGACTTCTGCCTATTTTTTTGACATCGTTTTCCTCCTCGATCCATCCCACAATACAACAGGAAGTCTCTGCTCACTCCTCGCGGCGATATTCGCCAACCCACCTAGTTCCGGACTGGCGATCAGAAAGCATATCTGAACGGCATTCCATAGAAGCGATATAAATTGAAATTGCGGCCATGTGTTTCACACCCGGGATGGTTTCGAAGCCGGGGGGCGCTCACGGTCTCAAGGCGAGAATTTTAAGAGACGTTCAAGAATGACCCAGCACGCAGAAAACGCTCGAATTCTCATGTACAGCCACGACACGTTCGGGCTCGGCCACTTGCAGCGCTGCCGGACTATTGCGCATTCGCTAGTCGAGGATTTCCGTGGGCTTCAGGTGCTTATCATTTCGGGTGCGACTATCGCCGGCGCCTTCGACTACCGCGCCCGTGTCGACTTCGTGAAGATCCCCAGCGTCATCAAGTTGCGCAACGGCGAATACACCTCGTTGGAAAAGGACATCGATCTGCATGAGACGCTAAGGATGCGTCAGTCGATCATCCGCCACACAGCCGAGACCTTCCGGCCGGATATCTTCATCGTCGACAAGGAACCGCTCGGCCTACGCGGTGAGATTGAGGACACGCTGTCCTACCTCAAGACCCGGGGCACCACGCTGGTGCTTGGCCTGCGCGAGGT
>NZ_RZOL01000780.1:0-1141 GCF_004022985.1 Mesorhizobium sp. M7A.F.Ca.ET.027.02.1.1
GAAAGGGCTTTTTCCGATGAGGACCCGGACATGATCGTCGACCCAGCCAATCCCACCGCCGATCGTCAGGCCGCGGCGGCCAGCCTGCACACCTTCATGCGCCTTCCCGTCGCGCAGCGAAGCAGCGTGATCATGATGGACGTTCTAGGCTATTCGCTGCAGGAGATCAGCGACATGCTCGACACCAGCATCCCTGCCATCAAGGCGGCGCTGCATCGCGGTCGCGGCCGGCTCCGCCATCTTGCTGACGAACCGGACGACCGTCCTGTTCCGAAACTGAGTGCCGCGGAGCGCCTGCTGCTCAACGCTTATATCGACCGCTTCAACGCACGCGATTTCGATGCGGTGCGCGACATGCTGGCCGAAGAAGTACGACTGGAACTGGTTGCCCGGACACGGCTGAACGGCCGCAAGGAAGTGGGTACCTATTTCGGCAACTATTCCCGGGTGCAGGACTGGCGTTTCGTGCCCGGCTTCGTCGAAGACAGGCCGGCAATCCTCGTTCGCGATCCCAATGATCCGAAGGCGCCCCCTGCCTATTTCATCCTGCTGGCGTGGCAGGATGGCAAACTCTTGACCATCCGGGATTTCCGCCATGCCCGCTATGCGGCAGAGAGCGCGCAACTGCTCGTCCTCTGAATCTGCGGATCGCCGATCAGGAAGGCGTTTGGCCTACTGCAGCGACTTCAGCAGATTGTCGATCGTGAACGGATTGGACTTCGGCTTGGCCGGCGGCGGATTGTCGTTGGCTTCCGGCAGCGGCGCCCGCTCCACCTTCGGAGCCTGCTGCGCGGCCTTGCGTTCGGCCTCGAGCCTTGCCTTTTCCTGCGCCGCGATGCGCACAGCCTCTTCCGCCTTCTGCCGCTCCTGCTTGTCGACCTGCGCCTTGGCCGCCTCGTCGGCGGCTTGCTGTTCGGCAGCGGCCTTGGCGTCGGCGTCCGCCTTGGCTTTGGCATCGGCGTCCGCCTTTGCTTTCGCCTCCGCGTTGGCCTGAGCCTTGGCATCGGCATCGGCTTTCGCCTGGGCATCCGCTTCGGCCTTGGCCTTGGCGTCAGCCTCGGCTTTCAGCCGTGCTGCTTCCTCCTGCTTGCGCAATTCCTCGGCGGCCTTATCCCGTTCGGTCTTCAACGCCGCGTAGTAG
>NZ_RZOL01000781.1:0-1137 GCF_004022985.1 Mesorhizobium sp. M7A.F.Ca.ET.027.02.1.1
TTCATCGTCAGCAACCGTTCGGTCGACCTCGCTGCGGAAGCAAAGCTGGTGAAGGACTGGATCCTCGAAGACGCCCCAGTTAAGCTGGATTGACCGACGTGGTACGGGCGCAAGCTGCGGATAGGGCTCGGTCAACCCTCTTAAAAAACCGGGTGCGAGAGGTGCCACCCGCCCGGAACTGTGGAGACGACCGTCAGCTTCGCCAATCCCTCGGTGTCTTGCCGAAAATTTCACGAAAGCACTTCGAGAAATGGGACGATGAAACGAAGCCACAGGCGACTGCTATCTCCAGAAATGGCATGTTTGTCTGCTCGATCAGGCGTTTGGCCCGCTCGAGCCTCAGTCGCGCGTAATACCGCATTGGTGAGCAGGAAACGTAGCGTTCGAATAGCCTTTCGATCTGACGGCGCGAAAGTCCGACGCACTTTGCAATATCGTAGAGGGAAAGTGTGTCTTCGACGTGCTGCTCCATCAGGCGGATGACTTCGGCGACCTTCTTGCTTAAACTCGTATACTGAGCGCCGGTCGACCATTGCCTGTCGGAACCTACCCGCCACTGGCCAGCGGTCGTATGTCTGCAAACGGCTGATGCGCTGTCTACGCCGCAGTAATCGGAAATCAGATCCATCGCCAGATCAAATGACGCGAGCTCACCCGCGCAGGTCACCACATCCCCATCTCGAACAAACAGACTGTCGGCGACCTGGAGACGACCAAAAGTCTCGGAAAGCGCGGTCAGCTTTTCCCAGTGGATCGTGCAGGCAGTGTCGTCGTTAAGAATGCCATTCTCGGCGAGCAGCCAAGTAGCAGTCCCGAGCGCCGCGATCGGAATTCTGTGCCGCCTGCTTAGGCGGAGGAGCTTTATGAGCGAGGTCGACGCTTGGCCTTCGACCGTATCGCCGGCGCAAACCAGAATCATGGCTGGCCTGTCGCCACTCCGGAGGTCCGTCGCCACACTGGCGAACGTCTTGTGAGCTAATACAGAAATGCCACTTGCGGATCCAACCGGCCCTCCGTCCGAACTCGAAACCGCCCATCTAAAGAGAGTGCGCTCCGAGACAGAGTTGGCGACTCTAAGCGGATCAATGAACGATGATAGAGATAATTGCGAAAATCCGGGTACGAGCAGTATGACAA
>NZ_RZOL01000782.1:0-1134 GCF_004022985.1 Mesorhizobium sp. M7A.F.Ca.ET.027.02.1.1
CCCCGAGGTCTACATCGTGGCACTGCCGGCCTTCGGCATCGTCTCCGACCTGATCAGCACCCATGCGCGCAAGAACATCTTCGGATACCGGATGATGGTCTGGGCGATCGTCGGCATCGGCGCGCTGAGCTTCGTGGTCTGGGCTCACCACATGTATGTCAGCGGCATGCACCCCTATTTCGGCTTCTTCTTCGCCACCACGACATTGATCATCGCCGTGCCGACCGCCATCAAGGTCTACAATTGGGTGCTGACGCTGTGGCGCGGCGACATCCATCTCACCATACCGATGCTCTTTGCCCTGGCCTTCATCGTCACCTTCGTCAACGGCGGCTTGACCGGCCTGTTTCTTGGCAACGTCGTCGTCGACGTTCCATTGTCGGACACGATGTTCGTGGTTGCGCATTTCCATATGGTCATGGGCGTCGCTCCAATCCTCGTGATTTTCGGCGCAATCTACCACTGGTACCCCAAGGTAACCGGTCGGATGCTGAATGAGACGCTCGGCCAGTTCCACTTCTGGGTCACGTTCCTCGGCGCCTATCTGATCTTCTTCCCCATGCACTATCTTGGCCTGGTGGGCCTGCCACGGCGCTATGCCGAACTGACCGACATGACGATCATGACGGAATCGGCCCACCACCTGAACTCCTTCATCAGCATCATGGCGTTCATCGTCGGCTTTGCCCAGATCGTGTTCCTGTTCAACCTGATCTGGAGCATCCGTCACGGCCGTGAGGCCGGCGGCAATCCCTGGCGCGCCACGACGCTCGAATGGCAGACGTCCGAAACCCCGCCGGCCCACGGCAATTTCGGCAAGGATCTGCCGATCGTCTATCGCTGGGCCTATGACTACAGCGTGCCGGGCGCCAAGGAGGATTTCATTCCGCAGAACGTGCCAGGCTCCTTCGGCACCTACAAGGAGCCGGCATGAGCGTCATCCTGGTCTTCCTGCTGGTGGTCGTCGCCTTTGTCGGATGGTGGCTTTCCCATCAGCGGCTGATGTCGAAGCCATGGCTCGAGCAAGGCATGGCCGAGGATTTTGTCGCCCTCGACCGCTCGGCGCTGCCGACGACTAAGATCGGCCTCGGTGTCTTCCTCGCCGTTGTAGGCTGCCTGTTCGCGCTGTTCACC
>NZ_RZOL01000783.1:0-1133 GCF_004022985.1 Mesorhizobium sp. M7A.F.Ca.ET.027.02.1.1
CGCCTCGAACTTGTTCGGCGCGGTGACGAAGGCGATGCCGGTAATGCTGGCGATGCGATCCGCCACCCGTTCGGCGAAGCCGACCGGCGCGTTGAGGCCGGTGCCGACGGCGGTGCCGCCCTGCGCCAGTTCCTGCAGGCCGGGCAGCGTCAGCTCGATGCGCTTGATCGACGAGGCGACCTGCGCGGCGTAGCCCGAAAATTCCTGGCCGAGGGTCAGGGGGGTGGCATCCTGCGTGTGCGTGCGGCCGATCTTGATGATGTGATTGAACTCTCTGCTCTTGGCGGCGAGCGCCTTGTGCAGGTGCTTCAGCGCCGGCAACAGATCGTGCACGATGCGTTCGGCGCAGGCGATGTGCATGGCCGTCGGATAGGTGTCGTTCGACGACTGGCTCATATTGACGTGGTCGTTGGGATGCACCGGCTTCTTGGAGCCCATCACGCCGCCCAGCATCTCGATCGCCCGGTTGGAGATCACCTCGTTGGCGTTCATGTTGGACTGTGTGCCCGAGCCGGTCTGCCAGACCACCAGCGGGAAATGCTCATCGAGCTTGCCGTCGATGACCTCTTGCGCCGCCTCGACAATGGTCTTGCCGATCGAAGGATCAAGGCGTTTGAGCTCCATGTTGGCCTCGGCCGCCGCCCGCTTGACGATGCCCAGCGCGCGCACGATCGACGCCGGCTGCTTCTCCCAGCCGATCTTGAAATTGCCGAGCGAACGCTGCGCCTGCGCGCCCCAGTACCGGTCGGCGGCGACTTCGATGGGACCGAACGTGTCGGTTTCGGTTCTGGTCTTTGCAGCGGTCACAGGTCTCTCCTTGTCGGATTCGGCAACGGCGTATCGCGTTGCACAAACGGCTTCAAGCGGAGATTGCGGGCGGCGAGGATGCAAATCGGTTGAAGGTGTGCTGGTGATCTCCCTCCTCGAGGGGGAGATGTCGCCGAAGGCGACAGAGGGGTCGGTTCGACCGGGCGCGACCTCCTGCCGCCGCCGGAAGAAGGTTGGCGCTCCATGTGAGGCGACCCCCTCTGGCCTGCCCGTCCTCCGCAGCAGCTGCGCTGCAGCTGCGGAGGACGGGCAGGCCATCTCCCCCTCAAGGAGGGAGAAAAGCAGCTCACCCCGCCGTATAACCC
>NZ_RZOL01000784.1:0-1130 GCF_004022985.1 Mesorhizobium sp. M7A.F.Ca.ET.027.02.1.1
CATCCTGCGCGCGCTGAAGGCGCAAGCGGCGAACTGAGGGCCGAAATGACCGGGACAAGCGCCGAGACATCAGCGACCTCGCCGGAGGCGGTGGCGCAGCATCTGGCCGCCTCGCGCTATCTGGCCGATGAAAGCCTTTCGACCGCCATCTTCCTGGCAATCCGGCTGGGCAAGCCGCTGCTGCTCGAAGGCGCGCCGGGCGTCGGCAAGACGGAAGCGGCCAAAGCGATCGCCGAGCTGCTCGGCCGCGATCTGGTGCGGCTGCAATGTTATGAAGGCATCGACGCCGCGCACGCGCTCTACGAATGGAACTACCAGCGCCAACTGCTTGCCATCCGCCATGCCGGCGAACATGAGATCGACATCTACGACGACCGTTTCCTGATCGCACGACCGCTGCTGCAGGTGCTGAAGGCGCCCGAACAGCGCGTGCTGCTGGTCGACGAGATCGACCGTTCGGACCACGAATTCGAAGCGCTGCTCTTGGAATTCCTCTCCGACTTCCAGATCAGCATTCCCGAGCGCGGCACCATCCGCGCCGCCGCACAGCCGATCGTCATCCTGACCTCGAACCGCACCCGCGAGCTCGCCGAAGCGCTGCGCCGCCGATGCGTCTATCATTGGATCGGCTATCCCGACGCCGAGCGCGAGGCCGCCATCATCATGCTGCGCGCCGGCAATGTGGCTGAAGCAACGGCGCGCGCCGTGGCGGCAGCCGTGCAGACCATTCGCGCCCGGCCGCTGGCCAAGCCGCCCGGCATCGCCGAGGCCGTCGAATGGGCCAACGCGGCGACCATCTTGGAGAAAGGCGGCAGCCCGTGGCCTGAAGCCTTTCGCCGCGCCATCGGCGTGCTGATCAAGGACGAGGAAGACCTTTCCTACATCGCACCGGGGCTTGGCCGGATCGTCGAGGAGGCGCTGGCGTGACGCGGGAGGTCATTTTGCAATGCTGGCGGGAGAGCGCCCCCCTCTGCCCTGCCGGGCATCTCCCCCTCAAGGGGGGAGATCGGATGTCATCCCCGCTTTCGCTAATCGCTGACGTCGCCGAACAGAGCGAAGCGTCGAACCTGCCAATCTCCCCCCTTGAGGGGGAGATGTCCGGCAGGACAGAGGGGGGCGCCACGCAATGA
>NZ_RZOL01000785.1:0-1126 GCF_004022985.1 Mesorhizobium sp. M7A.F.Ca.ET.027.02.1.1
ATCCTGGCGTCCTTGATATCTTGAAAGACATGCCATTTGTGGACGATCACGTCCTTCGGCACAGCCCTTGCGGTGGCTTGGCTTGAGATCATGCCAAGCGTCATTGGTCGCCGCCCAAAGGGCGTCGTTGAGATATGCGTCTGCATCTTTCTTCACCTATTGCTAGGCAATAGAAATCCGCTCGCCGAACCGACGCTCGCCGCTCTTTGAGGGCTTGACTGTGATTCCAGGAAGTGCGATTCTCTAGTTACCACACTTGAGAAGGGCTTCCGGAATGTCGTTTCGGGGGCCTTTTTCTTTTGCCCGGTTTCTAATCCTTTTGCTTTCAAAGCCGAAATTGTCAGCTGACAATCCGCCGAAAGCGATTGTTTTTCAGTGCTTTGCTCCTTTCGACGTGAGATTGGATTTCGATTCAGGGCTTTCCTTGAACTCACTAAGTAGCGCAGGAAGGCGTCGCTGGAGAAAACTGGCGAAGCTCGCGTTGTCGGACACAAGGCGGATGTTGCCGCCCTTCCTCTCGACCCACGCGACACGATCGGAGGTCACGGGTCGGCGCTTGGCCGTCCCGTTCGCAGTACCGACCGCTCGCAGAGCAAGCGTGAAACGCTGATCGGTGTCCGCGGTCTTGAAGTCCGCGGAGGACACCAATTCGGCCAGCTGGGCGCGGGCGCTGGCCTGTTCTAGACCTTTAACGAGCTGGAGCCACCTGGGTCGGCCGATCTTCGGCGCCGGCCCGATCGCCATGATCAGGTCCTCACCCAGTGCCTGCGCTACGGTCAGCAGCCGCGAGACCTCTGGCTTGTCGACACTGAGGGCGGCTGACAGCGTGACGCGGTCGAACCCGTGGCCCTCCATCTGCATGGCGAACCGTGCCCGCTCCACGAAGGTCAGATCCTCTCGCGGCCCATTCTCCTGGCCTTGCAGGATGACCATCTCCTGATCGGAGAGCTTGCGGATGATCGCCTTGAGGCCAAGGCCCAACTCCTGCGTCACACGCCAGCGGCGGTGTCCCGCAGCGATTTGATAGCGCCCCTCTTCCGTCGGGTGCGGGCGCGCGATGATCGGGATCTGTTGGCCGTTCTCAGCGATCGCCGCCTTGAGCTCCTGAAAACGGCTGTCGCTCGTC
>NZ_RZOL01000786.1:0-1122 GCF_004022985.1 Mesorhizobium sp. M7A.F.Ca.ET.027.02.1.1
GCCGAAGGTAACGGCCTGTTCGGCTCCAATCATGACGGCAAGCCATGCTGTGCCCAGCACAAGGCAGGCAAGGTTGCCAAGCAGCATGGCGACAAAGGCAAGCATCACCCTTTTGCCGTTCCAGCCGCGTTCTGCTAGCCAGCCGACCAAGGCGCCGACAAGCGGGAAGGCGAAGAGATAGCCACCCGTCGGCCCGACGAAATGCGCGGCACCCGCTGCCCCTCCGGACAGAACCGGAAAGCCGACCGCACCCTCGACCAGCCAGGCGACGATGGTGAGCGCGCCAAGCCGCCAGCCATAGAGCGCGCCGATCAGGGTCACGGCAAAGGTCTGCATGTTTACCGGGACCGGCACCATCGGCACCTCGATATAGGACGCCAGCGCCAGGAACAGGGTGCCAAGCACGACGGCTCCAACCTGCCAGGCAAGAGAACGATCCTGGAGCCGGAGCGGACTGAACGACGGCTTGCCGGGGGAGAATGCGACGTCTGTCATTGGGATTCCTTCGATCGATGAAAATTATAGATAATTTCTCTTTCCGATCTATTATCGAATCCACACTTCCCTGGGGATTGCAAGCCCTCGCTTTGGCGGAGGCTGTCTAACCTACGATGGCGAAGGCTTCGCGCGTTGTTCCGGAAGCCGTCCTGACCGGCTTGCGGCCAATCCATTGGACGTGCCGCCCCAGTGTGACGGCCGCCGATTCGGTGTTTCCCTGCCGCAAGGCGGCGAGGATCGCGCGATGGTCCTGATCGGTGCGCGTCTCCCACTCCGACCGCCATGCCGCGAACAGGAAACGGGCGCTTGCCGCGTGCAGGTCGTCGATGGTGGCGAGCAGGCGCGGCATGCCGCATGGCGCCAGGATCAAGCGGTGGAAGGCGCGGTTGGCCTCTTCCCACGACCTGACATCGCGGGACTTGTCGCCGGCCTTGGTCGCCTCCTCGGCGAGATCGAGAATGGCCGATGTCAGGTGCGGCGCGGCGTGGCGCAGCGCCAGCACCTCAAGGGCGGCGCGCATTTCGGCGACCTCCTTGACCTCGCCCAGATCGAAAGACGCGACGCGCACGCCGCGCCGCGGCTCGCCGATGGCCAGCCCTTGCGCCTCCAGACGCCGGAAGGCCT
>NZ_RZOL01000787.1:0-1121 GCF_004022985.1 Mesorhizobium sp. M7A.F.Ca.ET.027.02.1.1
GTCCTTCCTACGGGACTCGCCCGGGGCAAGGGTGGTGCCGAAGATCGCTTCCCACGCGTCCGGCCAGGAGTCCTTGATGGTCCGCTCGGCGCAGCGGCGCTCGAAGGCGGTGAAGAGGTGCGGGAAGGTGATGGCGACGATCGCCCAGCATTCGTCCTCTTCGTACCAGCGGTCAGTGGCGCGGAGCAGAGGGTGGACTTCTCGGTTTCGGTCCGGGGAGAGATGGAAACCGCCGTGACCGGCAGTCGAATAGAAGGTCACACCGTCCGCGTAGATGGTTGCTCCCTGTGACGGTCCCCATGGAGTATGCGCCGGGGACCGGTCCTCGCGCCGGTCGAGCGCCAGCTTCTCGCGCTGATGTTGGGCCTGTTCCAGCACTTTCGCTCGGAAGGCTGGTTCGTCGGCAATCTCGCCGGAGTGGCCGTAGAAGTCCAACCGGATCCATTCCGACATGGGCCCGCGAATCCGCCAACCGCTAGCGAGATAGTGCCGGCCGTCGCGAGCGGGAACCATCGCGAAAGCATGCTCACCGACGAGAGCGACGAGCATGCCGTCGGCGTTGCGCCCGAAAAAGGCCCCGGACGAATCCGGGGCTTCGATCGAAGGGGGTGCGGTTTCGGGGATCCGGGTCATGCCGCGGTCCTCCCGTCGACGACACCGCCCGCCGCCTCGTCGGCCGTGACATCCTCGAGCACGGCCTCGGGATAGCCGTGCTGCGACAGCCAATGTTGGGCGGCGGCGCGATGGGGAGCGAGGTGGACCAGCTCGGCATGGTCACCAGCACGGTCGAACACGCGCACCGAGCCAACCGGAGGGCGCTCGACGATGATGAAGCAAAGGCTGGAGCCGAGCGAGAAGGTCCGGTGGACGCGGATGGCGATGACGCCGCCGGCGCCGAAATCGGCCTCGTGCAGAGTGAAGCTTCCGCCGGAGCCAAGCTTGCCGGCGTCGCCACCACCCTGTTTGCGGACGAGCCGCCCCTGGCTGTTGCTGTTCTTCCAGGCGGCGAGCTTTTTGCAATGCCGTTCCGGCGGCCGCGGCGTGCCGTCGGACCAGGCGACGATGGCGCCGATCGGCGCAGATTCAAAAATCGTATGCGCGGACATGATGTCCTCCATAGG
>NZ_RZOL01000788.1:0-1118 GCF_004022985.1 Mesorhizobium sp. M7A.F.Ca.ET.027.02.1.1
CTTCTCTATGTGGCGGCGACACGAGCGCGAGACAGGCTGTTTGTATCGGGTGTAGCCCCCGCATCAGAGTTCTTGGACGACATCCAATAAAACAGAAGTTAAGGTGAGTCGACGCAAGTAGTCGAACAAGGGACAAAAGTTCGAGTGATGCCGAGGTGACGCGGGGGGCAGGAGTTGGAGGACGTAGATTACGCTGCGCGAATTGAAGCGGCGAGGAACAACTCGGACGAATTGAGTCGCATTGCCGACGAGTTGCAAAAAATTCCCGGGTCGCGCCTTCTGCTGATGCGCGCCATCAATTTGCGGCGTCAG
Organism: Mesorhizobium sp. M7A.F.Ca.ET.027.02.1.1; assembly: GCF_004022985.1. Taxonomy (NCBI): domain Bacteria; kingdom Pseudomonadati; phylum Pseudomonadota; class Alphaproteobacteria; order Hyphomicrobiales; family Phyllobacteriaceae; genus Mesorhizobium; species Mesorhizobium sp. M7A.F.Ca.ET.027.02.1.1. Next base: position 313 of record NZ_RZOL01000788.1, read on the forward strand.
CTGAGAACCAATCGGGGAGATGCCGTTGCTGCGACTGCATCCTCCACGGAACCTCCAAAGCCTGCGACTTGGCTTTCCGACCTCGGCCTTCCCGCGATCGACGGACGTCCGCTCTACAAATACCGTCTCTCGGACTCGGCTTTCGAACTTCTTCAGCACGAGCTGCGATCGAAGTCCGCTGCGCTCGCATTTGATCCGGGACACATCTTGTCTGCGAAGTTTGTGCTGTGGGCAGCTGAATGGTTCAGACGCCACTACGATGGAACGGGCAGAGCTTGGGACGCTGTCGGACAGCCTATCGGCTTGAAAGCCGCGCAATGTGGGCGCAGGCTGACCGATACTGGCTTGCGCTACTGGCGAATTCCAGAACTCCGCTTGAACGGAACACATCACAGGTTGGCCGCTATCGCCCGGCAAGGCGGTTTTCCCGTCGCTGCGCTCGACGGTCCCTCGGGTGGCTGGGCGGCGCGCTTCCTTGAGCGTCTCGTAGGACTGCTTCTCGCTGTTCCCGACCCGACTGTGGAAGTCGCGGATGCAATAGCCGAAAAGCACATGGACATGGTGCCGGAAACTTGGCGCAGCGATGAGATCAGGGTCGTGTCCGCCGAACTGGCTTGCGAAATCGTCCGATTGAAAAGGCTGGCCGAGCAAGCGGGCGTGCCTTCCGGTTCACTTGTTTCAATGTGGCTCGACGAGCATTACGGCGGTTGGCGTGACGACCTGCCGGTCAGTGTCGGAAGCGACGCCGGCAGGGTGCTGGTCGACGGACTGATCAGAACCGATGCAATCAAAGGCGGCGCCGGCTC
>NZ_RZOL01000789.1:0-1116 GCF_004022985.1 Mesorhizobium sp. M7A.F.Ca.ET.027.02.1.1
GTGTCGAGGCGCCAAACACGAAAGCGATGCCGACAACAATCGAGAACGCCAGCGGCCAGGCCAGGCGGCCGGTCATTGCCATAAACCCGAGGAAACAGACCGCGATGATCGCGATAGAGCGCGCAATGTTGCCCTGCAGGACGCCGACCAGCCAATCGAAGACGCCCTCGATGGGTGCAGCGTCCTGGGCGTAGGCCGCGACCGGCTGCAAAAGGGTGCCGATCGCAACGGCAGCGGTGAGCTGCAGCGTGAGTTTACTCCACTTCAATGACATGTCCGTCCTTCCACGCATTTTCGAGTTTCCCTTCTCGATTGACCTCAGGCACGTTCGCCGGCTGCGATGAGCCGACCATGGCTGACAGCTTCCAGCGGTTGAGAACCTTGATGATGTAGCCGGCGGTCTCCGGAAGCTCCGGAATGCCCCGGCTCTGACGAACGTTTGCGGGCCCGGCGTTGTAGGCGGCGAGCATCAACAATGGGTCGCCGAACTCACCGTAGAGCTGCTTCAGATATTTGATGCCGCCGCGAACGTTCGCCTCAACATCACACCTGTCACGGACGCCAAGATCGCCCGCCGTTCCCGGCATCAGCTGCATGATCCCCACGGCGCCTGCCGACGATTGTTTGCGCGCCGCGCCATGCCGGCTTTCGACCCAAGCCACCGCTTCGGCCAGGTCAGCATCGACACCTTCCTCTGCCGCCACCGCGCGCACGAGTTCGCTTACGGCCTTGCTGTCGACTGGCGGACACTCGGTTGCCGCTGGCGACTGCGTCTCAGCCGACTGATGGTTCAACGACATGGTGTAGGCGGCAGGTTTCTCGTTCCGAAACGCCGCTGCCATGCGGGCTGCCACATTTACCGGTTGCAGAGCGTGCCGAGGGGCGGCATCCTGCGCATGGCCCTGTGTTGCTAGCGCAACCCCGGCCGCAAGAATTCCGACGAACGAAACTCTGGCCATTGCGTCGCTCCGGTTATTACTTTAACTTACGTCATAACCGCGGCGATCCCGCTCGTCAACAAGCGACTACAACCATGGCTTTCTTTCTTGTCGGTAATTCGCCCCTTTTGCTGCTGACCATAGCGCGGGCGACCTCAGCGCGTCCAAGCCGCCCGTG
>NZ_RZOL01000078.1:0-19414 GCF_004022985.1 Mesorhizobium sp. M7A.F.Ca.ET.027.02.1.1
GCCCAATGCCGGACGGATCGCCGGCGCTCAACGCGAGCGCAGTCACTGCGTTGCTCACGTCAGCGCTTGACGATGCGGGCTTTTGCCTTCAGCTCGTCGACATATTTCTTGCTGAGCGCGTCGGCATCCTTGTCGCCGCCGGAGCCTTCGGCCTGAAACGCCATCTGGGCGACCTTGTCGTCGGACACTTCGCGCGACGAGCAGATGCCGATGAATTCGACGCCGCGTTCGGTTTCGCGCGTGGCGGTGGCACCGCCGACTTTGGTCGCCTTGATCTGCTCGGCCCAGTCCGGCGGCAGCTGCGGCGCCAGCACCCGGCCCAGATCCCGAACGGTGACGTCGATCAGGCCCTTGGCGAATTCGCGCGTCGTGTTGCAGCCGTTGAAGCGGGTGCGCATGGCGTCGGCCTCGCGCTTGCGTTTGCCCAGCGTGGCGCTGCGTTCAGCCGCCGGAACCACGAAGATGACCTGCTGCAGCATGTATTCGGTGGCGCTCGGTTTGGCGCCGCCTTTTTCGAGCATCTTTCTCACGAGATCCTGCTCGCTGACGGCACCGGTGCCGTCGCCAGAACGGTAGCGCGCGCTCAAAGCCTGGTTCCAGGCCATCTGGGCGCGGATGAATTCCTTGAAGTGGCTCTTGGTGACGCCTGACTTCTCCATGACGCCGTCAAGCTGGCTGAGCTGCATCTTGTTGCTCGAGGCAAAGCGCTGATACGCCGCCTCGACTTGTGCGTCGCTGATGCGGATGCCAAGCCGCTTGGCCTCGGCCATACGCAGCGTCTGGTCGATCATTTCCTGGCCGGCATCGCCCTTCTTGCGCTGCAGCTTCAGGAAGGCGGCGCGATGGGCTATGTCGCCGGTGGTGACCGGAATGTTGTTGACGACGTATTTGATCTCGCTGGCGAAAGCCGGCGGCGTCATTGCAGTGATCGACACGGACGTCGCCGCCACGAGCAACGCGAAACCTGCTGAAAAGAGGTATTTCCTCATCGTTGGTATCCCAATTCTATCCCGGTCCCGCCCAATTTCATCTTTCCAGGTGCGCGAAATCCGTGCCAGCCCTATGCGGCGAAACGATGTCGCCGATTGTTACTGGATCGTGTCGATGGCACTGGTCGACGAGCCGAATTCGCCGAGGGTGCGGAACGACAGATTGAAGCCGATGGTCTGCGACACCTCCCTGGTGTTCAGATCGCGCGACTGCGAGTAGGTCATCAGATAAGTGAAGCAGGAATCGTTGTAGGCGAAGCCGACACCGTCCTTGACCAGCAGGCTTTGCTGCAGGTCGTAGGTTCCTGTGCCGAAAACGCGCCAGTTTTCGGCCAGATGCGTGGATGCACCAAGTGTGACTTCGTGGCGGTCGGTGGTGAAGCCGTACAGTGGCTGGGCCTGGATGAAGGCGTATTTGGCGCTCAGCGACACAGGCAGGCCGGAATAGGCGGCCTTCACCTCGGCGCGGCGAACCTCGAAGCTCTGTTCGTCGAAACGGCCGCTGACCGAGGCCGCGAAGCCGTTGGGGCTGTTGATGCCGAACAGGCCGACATAATCGGATTTGGCCGTGTCGAGGCCGGAGTTGGCGCCGACATTGACCAGATCCGGCGCGGCGAACGAGTTCTCGCCGCCGATCTGATAGGATTGGCCGAAAATGGCATTGGTGCCCCAGCCATTGTTGTACGAGCCGGAATAGCGGAAGCCGACATTGGCGCGCGAACCGCCTTCTACGCGGTCGTAACCGGAGAACTTGTCGCGTTCGAACAAGGTGGTCGCGTCGAAGACCATGCTTTGGGCGTCTTCATTGGGTACTGCGAGACCGCCGACATATTGCTCGTTCGGGCGCATGAAGACCTGCGCCATTGGCTCGATAACGTGGCTGGACCCGCTGGCCATGGAAAACAGCACCGGCCAACGCATCTCGAGGCCTGCGGTTGCCATGTAACGAGCAAATGACGAGCGCATATCGGCCTGCTCGCTCAAATTTGCTGCCATCTGGTTGACGGCGTTTAGCGAAGCCGACGACGCGTTGAGATAATCAACGTCGCCCTGCAGCGCGAGCAATGGTGTCAGCACCAGCCCGCCATCGGTGACGAAGCTCCGCTTCCACTCGGCCTCGGCGGTGAGACGGCCGGATTCGCCTTCGATACCAGGGACACGCTGTATGGGGGTGGAGAAAGTATCATCGAGCTCGTCGCGGCGGATGACACGCGCGTTGACATTGAGCGACAACTGGCCGCCGGCCACCGAGGCATCAGGAATATAGGCATAGTCGAGCGACGGAAGCACCCAAGGCTGTTGTCCGCTTCGCGCAGAGGCGTTGTCGTCAGGCGTATCTTCCTGCACATCGAAATGCATGGCGCGCACGTCGAAATAGTTGCGGCCGTTGAGACCCGTCAAGTAGACCGACGACTGGTGGACGCTGCTATTGTACTTGTCGATGCCGTAGGTGTTCGAGAAGTTCTTGTCGGTCTGCAGCAGCACGTCCCAGCCGAAGTTCCAGCGTGAGTTGATGGCGAACTGCCCCTGGGTACCCATCATGCCGCGGAATTTGTTGGGATCGCCGGCGCTGCCCGAATTGACGTTGTGGCCAGAGCTGGATGGGAAGGCAGTGGTGTCGAGGAAGGCGTCGGGATTCTGCTGGTGTATCCCGGCGATCTTCAAGCTGTACTCGCCATTGTCGAAGCGCTGACGCCACTCGGCCTCACCGAGGAAGCCCTGCTTGGTATAGCCGGTACCGGTGACGGTCAGGTCGTAGGTCGGCGCCAATGCGAGATAATAGGGGACTTTCACGCCGACGCCGAGATCGCTCTTGTAGATGATGCTCGGGATCAGGAAGCCGCTCTTGCGCTTCACCGTCGGGTCGGCAATTTCGAATGCAGGCAGATAGGCAAGCGGAAAACCGAAGAACTCGAAATTCGCATTCTCGAAGCGAACCGTCTTCTTCTCGCCGTTCCAGATGATCTTCTTGGCCTTGACGCGCCAGGTCGGCGCTTTATCCGGCTTATCCTCGCACGGCTCGCAGGCGGTGTAGACGCCATTGTGGAAGGTGGTCAGCACGCCGCCCATGCGTTCTGCGCTTTCGGCGGCGAAATAGGCCTTGTCGATGGTTTCGACCCGCAACGCATTGACGAAGCCGTCGGCGAAGTCATCGGTGATGTCGATATGTTGCGAATTGATCTTGGTGCCGTCGCTGTTGATAACTTCGACGTTGCCGCTCGCGACCATCCGCTTGGTGTTGCGGTTGTATTCGACGCGCTGGGCGACAAGGCGATTGCCACCATAGTCGATCTGCACACCGCCGACGGCGGTCACGGTCTGGTTGTCGTTGTTGTAGACCAGCGTATCGGCCGCCAGCAGCATTTGCGAGCCGGCCGGAACCGATGTCGCCATGTCGCCGACGTCCTGCGCAAGCGCCGGTGCCGGAATGGCGTAGGCAAGCACGCACGCCAAGGCGGTCGCCGCATAGAGGCGCGCCAAACCGGCCTGCCTGTTGCTGGGCAAAAACGCCTCCCTCACTAGCCGTCTTCCTTGTATAGCAGGAAAGTCACCCCGAAGAACATAGCCACCATGACCGGTACCCAGGCGGCTACGACAGTCGGCACGAATCCCGCCACGCCGAATGCCTTCACCAGCACCGAAACGACATAAAGCAGAAAGCCAGCGATGATGCCACCCAGAATCATCGTCGCCGACTGTCCCATCCTAGCAAATCGCATTGAAACCGTTGCCGCGATCAGTGTCATGGCGACGAGAAGGAACGGCAACGCCACGAGCGAATCAAACTGCATGGCAAAAGCATTTGCCTTGAGGCCGAAAGAGCGGGCAACCTCGACCTTTCCGGGCAGGTCATAGAAGGGGATGGTTTCGGGGCGCGCCAGCCGCTCTTGCATGAATTCGGGCTTTAGATTGGTTGGTACGCGATCGGTTGCCGATGCCTGGATCGTGCCGTTCTGGAATGTCTTGACGTCCTGCAATTCCCAATAGCCGTCGCGCAGGAAGGCACGGGCGGCGTCCTTGCGCTCGACGATGTTGCCTTGCGGGTCGAGAATGAAAAATACGACATCGGCCATTTCCAGGCCCTGGTTCAGGATGGCCCGCGCACCGATGATGGTGTCGCCCGAACTGGTTTTCTGCCGGATCCAGGGCGCGGCATCGGCCGAGACCGTATTCGATTTGCCGGAACGCAGCTGGGTTTCGATCTGCTCGGACCAGGAGAATGCGTGCGCGGCGAGTGGATTGATGACGCCAACCGACAGGACGCCGAACAGCAAGGCTCCGATACAGCAGGGCAAGAGGAACTGCCAGGCGGAAACACCGGCGGAACGGGCGATGACCAGCTCGTAGCGCCGGTTCAGCGACACCAGCGTCGCCATCGCCGAGAAGAGACCGACGAACGGCACCGTCTGCAGCATGATCATCGGCATACGGAGGCCTGAAATGGCTACCGCCGTGCCGTAGGTGAAGCCGGGCAGGCCGGTGGTGCGGCCGGACAGCTCGGTGAAGTCGATCAGGAACACCAATGCCAGGAGGCCGATGAAGAACCAGATGGTGATCGTCACATAGCGGAAGAAGAAGTAGCGGCCCAGTGTCCAGCCCATCAGCCGACCCCTTGCCCTGATGCGCCGCGCCTGGACAAACGCAATTTGAAAGCATTCCAGCTGTCAGCGATGCGCGTGGCGAAGTTTGTCATCCAGTCCGCCCAGGTCACCGGCAGTTCCAGTGTTCGGTTGGAGACGATGAACCAGATCGCCACCGCGGAAGCCACGATCGGCACGCCATAGACCATATACGCATATTGCGGGATCTCATCCGCCTTGCTGGCGGCAAAAAAGCCCAGCCAACGCACGAACAGCGATATCGTGATCGCCGTGATCAGCGGATTGACGCGCGCCTCGCGGTGCGAGCGCGCATCCCCGGCGACCGCAAGCGCGATCAGCGCGAAAACCATGGAATAGGTCCATTCCGAGAACCGTTGGTTGACCTCGGCCCGGTATTCGTAGGGGTTCTGCTGATAGTACTTGTCGTTGGCGCCCGGGTTGAGCAGGTACTGCGTCGTCTGGTCCTTGGGCAGGAGCGTCACCGCCGAAGCCGCCGCCATGAAGGCCGACATGTCGAAGGCATAGGAGGTAAAGCGGATGACGGAGAGATCGCCGGTCAGCGTTTTGCGATGGATGACGCCGTCATTCATCATCAGCACCTTTTCACCGCCGCGTTCGACGATGCTGCCGGTCTTGGCGTAGTAGACGAGGTTGACGCCTTCTTCGCGCGAATCGGCGACGAAAATGCCACCCAGCCGGTTGTCGGGAAGGCGCTCACCGATCTGCAGGAACAGCCCGTCGTCAATCTTGCGGAAGGTGCCTTCCTGGATGATCAGCGACAACAGATCCGCGCGCGACGAGGCCACCAGTGCCCGGTTCTTCTGCCGTGCGTAAGGGTCGATGCCGTTGTCGACGGCAAAGGAAAAAACGGCGGCGGCGAGCGCCAGCAACATGATCGGCCGTACGATCGTCCAGCGCGAGGCCCCCGCGGCGTTGACGACGGCGAGTTCGGAATCCGAATTCATCACACTGAGTGTCTGTGCGACTGCCACCACCAGCGCAAAAGGCACCACGATCGGGATGATGGACGGAAGGATGAGGGCGGCGACTTCGAAGAAGGTCAACGCCGACTGGCCGCTGTCTGTCACCAGATCGATCTTTGCCAGCACCTGTGTCGTCCACACGATCGCCAGCGTCCACACAAGAGCGGCCATGAAGACCACGAAAGCGCGGCGCATGATGTAGCGTTCAACGACCTTCATGAAGGCTTTTCTCGATTTTTTCGAACGGCATCATGCCACCGAACAAGGTAGCTGTCCGGCAGCGCCTGCACAACTGGCTCCATCAGATGGTCGATCCGGGTTCTGTCCCACATTACGCCCCCCGGCTGGGCGGAGTGTCGGCGGGAATGGATAAGAAAGGGCGAACATCGATGGTTAACAACAGGTTGCGGCAAAAAGCGGGGCCGTGCCGCGACGAATCGTCATCGATTCCATAGGTCATATGGGATGCCAATTCGGCAAAGTCTTGCCAAATGCCGGAAAACGACCAAATGTCGCGCATCGTTTCGAACCGCTTCCCCAAAAGTCGCGCATTCCCTGAAAGCAGGACATGATGAATCAAAGACCGTCGATCGCCTTCGCCAAATTTTCCGGGTCCCAGAGCGCGGTAAACAAGAAGGGCACTGTCTTCGTGTTCGCGGCGGATGAGGGCGGCCTGAGCGACGTCGCCAAGGCCGGCGATCCCGGCAAGACATTGGAGCGCGCCTTTCCCGTGGCTGAGTTCATGGGCAAGTTCGCCAGCACGGTGGAAGTTCTGGCGCCGCAGGGAGCGTCGCTCGACAGACTCGTGGCGATAGGCACCGGCAAGGTGTCGGGACTGGACGAATATGCGTGGCTGAAGCTTGGCGGCACCGTTGCCGCGTCGCTGCGCAAGGCGACCGAAGTGGCGGTGGTCCTCGATGTGGCCGGCGCCTCGCCGAGTGCGAAGGATGCGGCAAACCTTGCCGCGGGCATTCTCCTGCGCAGCTATTCCTTCGATAAGTACAAGACCAGGAAGGACAAGGACGACAGCAAGGCAGAGCCGAAGAAGCCGGTCAAGGTGACCATCCACACCGCCGATCCGGCCGCTGCGAAGAAGGCCTTCGCCGATGCCGAGGCGGTGATAGACGGCGTCCTGCTGGCGCGCGACCTCGTCAACGAACCGGCAAACGTGCTTGGGCCGGTCGAGTTCGCTGCCCGCGCCAAGGAACTCGAGGCGCTAGGCGTCAAGGTCGAGATATTGGCTGAGAAGGAAATGAAGAAGCTCGGCATGGGTTCGCTGCTCGGTGTCGCGCAAGGCTCGCCGCGCGGCGCCCGCATGGCGATCATGCAGTGGAACGGCGGCAAGCCGAAGGACAGCCCGATCGCCTTCGTCGGCAAGGGCGTCACTTTCGACACCGGCGGCAATTCCATAAAGCCGGCCTCGGGCATGGAGGATATGAAGGGCGACATGGGCGGTGCCGCCGCCGTCACCGGCCTGATGCATGCGCTGGCGGCCCGCAAGGCGAAAGCCAATGTCGTCGGTATCATCGGACTGGTCGAAAATGCCGTCGACGGTCATGCCCAGCGTCCCGGTGATATCGTCACTTCGATGTCGGGCCAGACCATCGAGGTGCTCAATACCGATGCCGAGGGCCGCCTCGTGCTGGCCGATGCGTTGTGGTACTGCAACGACCGCTTCCAGCCGAAATTCATGGTCAATCTGGCGACGCTGACCGGCGCCATCATGGTGGCGCTCGGCCAACATTATGCCGGCCTGTTTTCCAACAATGACGAGCTGGCCGAAAAGTTGTCGGCGGCGGGGCAGGCGACGCAGGAACGGCTGTGGCGCATGCCGCTCGGTGCCGAATACGACAAGCTCATCGATTCCAAGAACGCCGACATGAAGAACATCGGCGGCCGTTTTGGCGGCGCCACCATTGCGGCGCAGTTTCTGCAGCGCTTCGTCAAGGATACGCCATGGGCTCATCTCGACATTGCCGGCACGGCGATGGGGGCGCCGTCGAACGAGATCAACCAGTCCTGGGGTTCCGGTTTCGGCGTCAGGCTGCTCGACCGGCTGGTGCGCGATAATTATGAGCAGTGAACGGGTTCAATCACTATAGGCTGAAGCGATGGCCGACGTCCTGTTCTACCACCTGACCGAATCGACGCTGGAGGATGCGCTGCCAGGCCTCCTGGAGCGCAGCGTCGACCGTGGCTGGCGCGCCGTGGTGCAGACAGGCACCGAGGAACGCCGCGATGCGCTCGACCAGCATCTGTGGACCTTCCGCGACGATTCGTTCCTGGCGCACGCAACCGATCGTGAGGCTCATCCCGGTGAACAGCCGATTCTGTTGACCACCGGCGACGGCAATCCCAACGACGCCAAGATTAGGTTCCTGGTCGACGGTGCGGTGCCGCCTGACCTTGGTGGCTACGAGCGCGCGGTGTTCCTGTTCGATGGCCACGATGCCGCCCAGCTCGAGGCGGCGCGAGGGCACTGGAAGGTGATGAAGAGCGCTGGCCACGCCGTCACCTACTGGCAACAGACGCCAGATCGCCGCTGGGAGCGCAAGGCTTAAGGCAGGTCGCCTGAACGTTCAGGCGACATGCTTGACCAGTGGCGTGTCACGACAATATCTACTGCTTTGCCTCGATCCGGTTATCTACTGCTTTGCCTTGATCCGGTTCATTTTCGTTGTGACGTAGTCGCCGTATTTCAATTTCATTGACTCGTCCGACCGGTTTCGATGCGGGCTCTTGAAAACGTACCATTCGCCATCAGGCGATTTACGCTTGTAGATAACCTTGCCCACTTGGCGATGCTCGAAGCAGGTCATCGAGCCCTTCACACCCCAGGAGCCATGCCATTGCGCGCGGTAGCAGAGCTTGCCGCCGCCGGGAATGAACCACATGCCGTCGCCATAGCCCGACTTGCCCTTGTCGTGAGTCCAGGCATCGAACTGCCTCTGCTTGACGGCAAAGAACCCGGCGCCCTTCTTGCCCCACAGCCACGAATGGTTCTGATAAATCTGGTAGACGCCTTCGTCAGGAACGACCGTGGCTTTTTGCGCCTGCTCGGCGATCCTTGTCGCCGTCTTGGCCGTCGCAGGAACCTGAAAGGCAAGAACAAGAACGGAGCAGGCGAATGCCGCTCCGAGATAATTTCCCACTACCCGCTTCACGAAACTTCTCCACAGATTGATTTACGCCACGCCTCAACCCTCATCCCGAACCGCTGGTTCGAGATGGATCATCATCAAACAAGGAGATTGGAAATCGATCCCGATCGCGTCGGGATCGATCAGCACGATGCGTCTACGGCAGGACGTGCTGGGTCACCCTCCAGTCGGGCAGACCATAGCCACCCAGCCACGGCCACACTTCCTTCTGGTTGAAGTAGACGACCGAAGTCAGCGCCGGGAACTCCGCGTAGGATTTGCGGGAATCTTCCTGCCATTTCGAGACATAGTCCTGCTGTCCGACATAGCCGAGTTCCGCAACGACGATCGGCTTGTTGAACACTGCAACGCGGTCATAGCCGGGCTTCAGCAGCTCAGCGAAGGTACGGTCATGACCGGCCTCGTCATTGTCCTTTTTCTGCAGACCGAACACCGACAGGCCGATGACGTCGACATAGTCGTCGCCGGGGTAGTATTTTTCCAGACCCTCTTCGCCCTTGGGCGACCACATATACTTGGCGGCGGGGGCAGCCTTGCGGCAGATATCGACCTCGCGCTTGTAAGCGGAGATCCAGTCCTTGGGAGCCCAGTTGGCCCAAGTGAAGCGGCCGTTCTTGTCTTCCATTTCCTGAGCCCAGCGAATGGTCACCGGGCTCTTCATCTGTCCCACCAGGCCGCAGATTGCCTGCATGTTGGCGTCATATTTGCCGCTCAAAATGCCGTCGCGCAATTCGGGCGGGGTGATGCGCCAGTCCTTCGACCAGGTCCACGGCTCAACCGTAATCAGCAGCGAACGTCCGCGTTGCAGCGCATAGGCGTCGGCAAGCGGCAGCGTCGACAGGTCGACGTCTTCCCAAGGCAGGAACAGCTCTTCGATGCTGGCACTCTTGTCGGCGCTGAAGTCGCCGTAGGGATCATAGGATCCGAACGCCGAGGCGGCGCTGCTCGTTTGGACGGGGTCCGTCGCGGCTACCGAGCCAGCGCCTCCTGCCGTGGGGAACGCGGCGCTTCCGCCCAATGCCAGCGCGATTGCGAGTGCTTTTACTGTGGAGTGTTTCATGTCGATCTCCCATGGCCCCAACCTCTTTCGGAAGTTAAGGCTTGCCCGTGCGCATCGATGCCTGATCGACACGACTACCCAAAAACCGATCGGCTCTATTTGGCAGAATCTGCGGGATTTCGGAGCGACCCCATTGGCGGATGTGCGAACCTGGCACAGAGCCACCCAAAATTACCTCTCAAGCCCCTATACAGGGGGCGTTCGAGAGAAAGTTCGCCGCGATACTCACAAATTCGCGTCAAAATCCCGATATATCATCCCTGGCTAATTTAAGAGCCGGTCAGGGCCAAGAGTCAAGCACAATTAACGGTTGCTTAACCTTGACGACGGCAACATGGTTAACGGCTTTGGCCGGATCCCCTCCGACTGCCTCGACCCGTCGGTGAATTTCCAGCACCGAAGAGTTTACCGGCTCGCCGCCAGACTGACTGCTCGGTAGCGGCTATTCCTCCCCCGATACGCGTTAGGTTAACCAAATCTCAATAATCATGTTCAACAAACAATTAATTTAGTTGACGCTAAGAAAGCATTAGCTAATTCTAATCCTGGGATTTTGGGAGCTTCCAGCCACCTTGTCGGCGGAAGCCCAAAGTGGCGGGCGAGTAAGTGTATGAGTGCTTCCGTGCATGATGGCGTCGTCGGCCATAAGAGCAGACGGGCGCATCGATCTGAGGCGGCTCTGGCAGTCACTGCGCAGAAGGGACCCTTTCTGGTGCCCGTGCTGTCGGCCATTCAGCAATGGATCCTGAGACTGGCGCTGGCTTTCTGGTTCTGCACACTCGGGTTTTTCTGGATCTGGTGGCTGAAGCCGGAGCATGTCGAACATCTCGGGCCATACACGTTCGCAACACTCATCCTGGTATGGCTCACGCTCATGCCGTTGTACTTTCTCTTGAACGTGCATGCGTCGAAAAAACCGTCCAAGCTTCACACGATCCCGAAGCGTTCGCGGGTCGCGATGGTGGTCACCAAGGCCCCCTCCGAACCGTTTGCCGTCGTTGCGCGCACGCTCGAAGCGATGCTGGCACAGGATTACCCGCACGATACCTGGCTGGCCGACGAGGATCCCTCCGAAGAGACAGTTCGCTGGTGCGACGCTCACGGCGTGATGATTTCGACGCGGCGCGGCAGGCAAGACTATCACCGCACGACATGGCCACGCCGGACGCGCTGCAAGGAAGGCAATTTGGCGTTCTTCTACGACCACTATGGCTACGAGCGTTACGATTTCGTCGCCCAGATGGATGCGGACCATGTACCGACGCCAACCTATCTGAGGGAGATCCTGTTTCCCTTCGCCGATCCCTCGGTTGGCTATGTCTCGGCGCCGAGCATCTGCGACAACAACGCCGCCGAGAGTTGGGCGGCGCGCGGCAGGCTGTTTCCGGAAGGGATGTTTCACGGACCCCTGCAGTCCGGCCATACGGGCGGTGGAGCTCCGCTCTGCATCGGCTCGCATTATGCCGTGCGGACCAAGGCGCTGAAGCAGGCGGGCGGTCTCGGTCCTGAACTGGCGGAAGATCACTCCACCTCCATGTTGATCAACGCGGCCGGATGGCTCGGCGTGCATGCGCTCGACGCCATCGCCCATGGCGATGGCCCGCAGACCTTCGCCGACCTCATCACCCAGGAATTCCAGTGGTCGCGCAGTCTGATGACGATCCTGCTCGAATATTCGCCGAGCTATCTCCCAAAGCTGTCGCCGCGGCTGAGATTCCAATTCCTCTTTTGCCAGCTCTGGTATCCGCTGTTCGCCGTCTTTGCGTTGCTGATGTACGTCATGCCGGTCTATGCGCTGTCTACCGGGCGCAACTTCGCCAATGTCATGTATCTCGACTTTTTGTTCTACTATCTGCCGAACGCGGTCGCGCTGGTTGGCCTGGTGATGCTGCTGAAGGCGTTCGGCCTCTCGCGCCCGATGACGGCCAAGACGATCAGCTGGGAAGGCACGCTGTTCCTCTTCTTCGCGCGTTGGCCTTGGGTGCTGGCCGGCACGCTGTCGTCGATCCGCGACTATCTGACCAAATCATTCGTCGATTTCCGCGTCACGCCCAAGGGCAGCGGCCCCAAGCACCTTCTGCCGGCTCGCGCCCTCACTCCCTATGTGGCGCTGGCCATCGGCGCGGCACTGCCTGTCCTGCTCGTTGAGCACCCCTTCGATGCCACCGGCTTCTACTGGTTCGCCGCCTTCAACGCCTTCCTCTACGGGCTGCTGGTTGTTGTGATTGTCGTAAGGCACGTCATCGAAAACAGGATTCCGTTGCGCGCCAATGCGGCGAAAGTCGCCTTTCAGGGGTCGCTTGCCGTGCTGGCGCTGATCGTGCCCGCCGCGGGCTTCTACGATCGCGGCATGGAAGGCGTCTACGGACTGCAGCAGGGCGCCGGTGGCCTGCGCATCGTGCGCATCGCCTATGTGGTTTCCGGCGCCGGCCAGGGCAACATCGGTGGCCGCAATTTCTACTTCGATCCAGGTTGGGAAACGCGGCGCTGAATGCTGGAGGCGTCCGCGTAGCGGGCCGGCACTCTGGACGGCTGCAGGCGCGAGCCCAAAAGATCAAACTTTAATTATATCCGATCGATTGCCGAAAGGCCGCGTTCATCGTGTCGTTTGCATGATCTTTAATAAGTTTCCCCTAATATACAATCCATGATGTGAGTGGCGATAGGCTGCTCGCGTGGCGCGGAAGCCAATAAAGCAAATAGATCTCCGCGCTGCAACGAATTATATTCGTGGTAGGGGACAATGATGAACAAAGTTAGGGAAAGAAGGGCAAGGATCGGCGCGAAATATGCTTGTGCATTTGCCGCCGTTGCATTGATCTCGATACTCTCAGGTTGCCAGAGCAAGGACGCGACCAAGACCAGCTCGATCGGCACAAAGTCCGTGGTGCATACGCTCGGCAAGAAGGTGCACGACGTCAAGAAGAAGCGGCTGCATCTGTTCAACCGCAAGCCGCTCACACAGACGACCATGGTGACGCGTACGAGGGAGGAGGCCTACGCGGCCTTCGTGCGGCCGCAGCGTGTCGGCAGGCCGGCGCCGGTGAAGGTCTCCTATCGTCTGGGCAATGGCGGCCCGTTCCTGGGCCGTTCGCCTTGGATTTGTGGCCCGAGCGGTTTCGGCCAGCGCGCCAGCTGCCGTTCGCGCTACTAGACCATCAGACCTAAAAGTGGCGGCGCGATTTGAATGAAGGATCCGCCGCTCTTGTCTTCGCCAGGGGGCGCGAGTCGAGGGCGAGAGGTTGGCGCAGACGTTGCGCCTTGCCTCTTGCCCTCAGGCCGCCATTCCTGGGATCAATGAACCCTGCCAGTCCGCCGTCGGCCTGAAACCAAAATCCCTCCCAGCAAGCTATCGATGAAGCCACTGCCCCGGTCAACGCTGGGGACGGAGAGCCTCGATGGCGTCCCGATCATGATGGCCGGCTCGGGCGGAGCCAGCCGTCATTGTCACTGGGCGCCGGCTGCGGCCGCGCGACATAGGCCGATGCTCCATTCGCTTCGTGATAGACCCGTGCCAGCATTTCAGCCAGCACGCCCGACGTCACCATCTGCACCCCGGCGATGAGCAGGAAGAAGCCGGTGAACAGCATCGGTCGCGTTCCAATGTCTTCGGCAAAAAGCAGCTTCAGGCAAAGCAGGTAGGCAAGGATCAGCGAACCCAGCGCGCCAAGCACGATGCCGATGCCGCCGAAGAAGTGCCCAGGCCGTGTGCGATAGCGCATGAAGAAGTACATGAACACCAGATCGAGCACGACCCTGAAGGTGCGCGAAATGCCATACTTGGATTGGCCATGGATGCGGGCGTGATGCGTCACCACTTCCTGCGCGATGCGTCTGGGGGTCGTCACCGTGGCCAGCCATGCAGGGATGAAGCGGTGCATCTCGCCATAGAGCTTGACGCTGCGGATGACGTTGCCGCGATAGACCTTGAGGCTGCAGCCATAGTCCTTAAGGCGCACCCCGGTGACGCGCGCGATCAGCGCGTTGGCGATGCGCGAGGGCAGCCTGCGCATGAAAAACCCTTCCTGGCGATCCTTGCGCCAGCCCACCACCAGGTCGAGATCCTCGCTCAACAGGCGGTAGACCATACGCGGAATGTCGTAGGGATCATTTTGCAGGTCGCCGTCGATCGTGGCGATGACGTCGCCGCGCGCTGCGTCGATACCGGCCTGCATCGCGGCGGTTTGCTTGTAGTTGCGCACCAGCTCGACCGCATGCACATGCGGGCCGTAATGCGCCGCCAGGCGCCTGATCTCGCTCACCGTCGCGTCGGTGCTGCCGTCATCGACCAGCACGACCTCCCACGGCTGGCCGTAGCGTTCCATCGCCTGGTGAATCCGCACCAGGAGCGGTTCGACGTTTTCGGCCTCGTTGTACATGGGCACGACGATGGACAGTGTATGGTCCGGCATCACCGCGCCGTCAGGCAGTCCCGAAGCAGGGATGGGCAATACGCTCATAGGGATGGCTTCCTTGCAGGGCCGACGGCCGGGTTCCCCGGCAGCGTCGATTTCGAGGGAAACAGCCAGGCGATCGCACCCGTGGCGATTGCCGAGCAGAAGATGAACAGATGCAATGCCAGCGCTGCCTGAAGGCCGCTCTTCATGGCAATGCCGGAGGTGAGCAGCGCCGCCGCTGCACCCGCTTCGTAGGTGCCGAAGCCGGCGACGCCTTGCACCGGTAGTATGGCGGCGCCTTCCGCCCCGACGACGCCTGGAAAGGCGGTCGAAAAGGATGTCCCGAGTAGCATTGCCAGCAACCATCCCTGTACGGTGAGCTTCAGCGACCAATTGGCGATCGTCCACCACCAGCCATAGCGCGATCGGCCGGTCGCCTCGGTGAAGACATCGCGCAGCCTGCCGAGTTTCGCCACGATCTTGCCGCGGCCTGCCCAGTCATGCGGCGCACGCGCCCAGCGCGGCAGACACCAGGCGGCAGCGATTACCGCGGCCACGCCCGCGATTCTTATCGCCGGATGCAGGCCCGGCCACACAGCCAGGGCCAGCACGCCGACGACGAAGGCGTCCTGCAGCCTGAACCACAGCAGCGAGGCGCTGGCACGCATGATCGGTATGCCGAAGACCTGGCGCAGGAGCAGGGGAAATGCCGTCTCGCCGCCGCGGAAGGGCACGACGTTGATCATCGCATTGTGGATCAGAATGACGCGCAGGCAGGCGCCGAAACGGCCATGCACCTCCTCGCGGAACTCGTCGCAGACGCGCAGCGCGCGCAGCACGTAGGTGACGAACAGCGCAAGCGCCACGGCCGCGAAAGCGCCGGGCGTGATGCTCGCGAAAGCATCGCCCACCATCTTCCAGCGCGAGTCGCTGGCGACCCACGCTAGTAGGGCCAGGGTCACGATTATTGAGATTGCTCTTTTCAACCAATTCTCCGCCGGTTTCCACCGCCGAGTTCAAATGGCAGCACCGCGTGGCGCCCGAGTATCCCTACCGCCATCCGGGATCGGTTCGCCTGGCCCACCGGCTTGCCGAGTTTCGGCAGGAGAACGCGGCCGCCGAACCGTCGGGACAATATCCTGTCCAAGGCCCACAGCCCCAGACTGTCGCGGTTCTATGGACGGCTGATCCTATAGACCAGCAAATCGTCCGAATCCACAAGCTTGGTTGCGGTCTTGTCGAGATAGTCGATGACCCCGTCATGATGCTCGAGGAACAGCCGGTCCTGCTTGTCGGCGGCGTTCTTGGCCGTGCCGAACAGGTCCGCGCCTTGCGCGCGCAATTCCTCGAGCTGCGCGATCGCGGTGGCATCGTCCGCTACGAATTTCGACCATTCGACATCGCCGCCGCCAGGCGGGAACACCCAGCCACGCGCTCTGCTGTAGTAGACGGCGACGGGATCGCCGACCTCGGGCGCAATGGCGACGACGAGGTCGCCCGGCTGCGCTAACCGCGCCAGTTCGTCGCCAAGCAGCTTGCCATTCATGGCGATCGGCGTCTTCATTGTCCTGACAAGGGGAAAAGTCGACCAGACCAGCGTGACGGCCGCGATGCAGATCGCGCGCAGCACGACCGCCGGGGACAGAACGGGTCCCGATGCAAGCGTTGCCAGGAGAAACGCGCCGCGGCCGCAGAACATCGCGAATGGCACATGGAAGATGTGGTAGTTCCAGGGATTGCTGGTGATCTCGCGCGCTGCCGCCAGATAGACGACCATGGCCGCAGCCAGCCAAACATAAGGGATGGCCGAAAGAGTGGGTTGCTTGGGGTCTTCGACGGGTCTGGGCGGCAGCCAGAAACCGATCGCGATCAGCACCATGAACGGATAGCCATAGAACCACCAGACCGAGGTGTTCCATACGGATTTGAAGTAGAAGCTGTTCCTGAAGAATGTCCAGAAACCGGAATCCCAGATATAGCCGCTGCCCGCGACATGAAACGGCGGATAGCTGCGGCCGAGATAAATGGCCCAGCTGAAATAGGCGCCGATGATGGCCAAGCTCAAAAGCCCCAACAGGAAGACCTTGGCCGCCTGCTTTCGCTTCTTCTCAAGAACCCAGGAAACCATGAGGTAGAAGATGACGGCGCCGGCGGCGAGGCCCGGCGGCTTTGCCAGCACGCCGAGCGAGAAGCTCGCCGTGGCAAGCGGCAGGAGCCAGCCGCTGCCTCCGGCCCAGTATTTCGCGAACAGCCAGACGCCGAGCGTCACCAGGGCCAGCATCGCGGGATCGGGAAGAAACGAGCTGTCGATCATGATCGCCGCCGGCATCAGCGCGTAGGCAAGTGCCGCGGCGTGAGCGTGGGTCTCGTCCCAGCATATGGCCGTTAGCCTGTGCAGCGAAAACACCGTCACAAGACCGAAGAAGGCCGCTACCATGCGGCCGAACCAGTCGTGCCAGCCGAAGAGTTGATAGAGCAGGGCGGTCAGATAGCTGACGATCTGGAACTCGCGGCCCTGATAACTTGGCCCGGGCCCGGTCCAGCTGACCTCCGGAAAGAAGATGTTCCAGCTGCGCTGCTGGAAATTGTCGGCCATCATTGCCGTGCTTACCTCGCGCCAGCTGAAGGCATCGACGAGTGGCAAGGTGATGTTGTGGAACCTGAACACGACCGCAATGAACAGGATGCCCAGCAATATCGCCATGTTGGGGCTCAGGGTGCTGCGAGCAGCCATCTCCCGGTCGCTTGACTGCAGGTATTGCTGACCTTCGGCCTGATTCAACTCCGGGTCGTCCGTCATTTGAAACCGCGTCCTCCCTGACGTCTACGGATGTTGCTTTTGAGCGCGATTGTCGGAGGTAGAGGAATATACGACGCAATTCTTAATTTTGACGATTGCGGCTGCGTGTGTCTCGAATAGTTGTTGTTAATCCGCTTGGCGAAGGTTGACATCACCGTTCTCGCGACTGTTAACTAGTTTCCTAGGCTGTCAGAGCGCTGATAGTGCTACCTTGGGCCAAACAGGCATGCGCACGCCAATTGTACCGACAGCTCTGACCAGATTGCCGCCGCTTTGCGTCGACCGTCGGCAACACAGGCCCCGTCGGTTCGCAAGTTGCACGCAGCTTATGTTTCTCCTGGCCCTCTGCGGCCAGACGGCGCTTTCGGGAACAGCGCATGCGGCTGCCGCCAAAGACAGCGGACCTGCGCAAGCGGTTGTCGCCACCGTTCCGACTGCCTACGAGATGTCGCTTCTTTACGCCGATCGCACATGGGTGTGGAAAGACGGAGCAGCCTATTTCGCACAGGGCAATCGACGCCTTGAGGCCTGGACGTCCGGGCCGGACACGGCATCTTTCGCGGCGGGCAGATGGCTGGTCACCAGCAACGGTAAGATGTGCATGGAACTCGCCTGGCGGTCGAAGGGCTACACCGGCAAGCAAAAACGCACCTGCTACAGCCACCGGATTCAGGGCGGGAACATCGAGAAACGCGAGGATCCGGATGGGGAATGGTACAGTTTCAAGCGATCTCCCGAGGATACTTCCGACGAATACCGGAAATTCGAAGTGGGCAACCCGAAGGGCGCGCAGTTCGAAGAGACCCGCAAGCTGGTCGATTCCAAAAATTAGGTACGCAGCCGACCCATCCTGACGAGTTGAACAAAATCATTCAATCCCGCTTTCGAGAGCGGACTGCAATTGCAAGGCACCTGTCAGGGATCTGGCGAATCGCTTATGGTAGGACATCAAGCAGTTCGGCTGGCCCCGTCGGCGCGCCGGTCGCTGGTTGATGGCATCCAACTTTATCTGACAGAACGACGAGACGATGGGCCCTACCATACGGTTTTGATGAAATTTAATAATTAGTGATGTCTAATATTGACGTGTGATGTGCGAGTGGTCACTCATGCGGCGTGAGAGCGGCGAAGCATAGTATGTCGCGATGCGCCCTTGGCTTATACTTGATAGCAAGGGACACATGATGAAAAAATCAGCGATGGGTGCAGTCAACCCAAGCAAAAATATCGTATCTATTAGAAATATCGTGGCTATCGTTGCGGCCGCGGCGGTGATCTCTGTGGTTGCAGGCTGTCAGAGTATGGATGCGAACGAAACCAATTCGGTCCTCGTCAAGCCTGTGGTCCACGCCATCCGCAGCCAGCCCGCGGTCCAGCCCGTGCAGGCCGGATTTCTCGTGCGCTCGCTCCGGGCCGACCTTCCGATCCAGATGACAAGCATAACAGGAACTGAAAGTGGCTACGCCTTTGCACCACCGCAACGGATCAGAGCCAGCACGCCGGCGCCGGTGAAAATCTCGTTCAATCCTGGCGATGGCGGCACGTTCTCCGGCGGCTCGCCTTATATCTGCAGCCCTAGCGGGTTTGGCCAGCGCGCGAGCTGTCGCCCCCGCTATCTCTGACCCGTCGAGCGGCGACCGACGTTGCCGCCCTGGCTGGCGGCAGTTTCATTGGCCTGGTCTTCAGTCCGAAAAAAGGAGCGGCTGTCCTGACAATCGTATCGACGTCTGAAAGTTCCGGCACAAAGCCAAGCTGTTCGCGTGCGGCTCCCGGATCGGCGTAGAGCTCCCCCGGATCTCCGGGGCGCCGGCTTCTGAACACTGCCGGGACCGGTCTTGACGTCATTCGGCCGACCGCCTTGACGATTTCCTTGATGGAGACGCCCCGCCCCGTGCCGAGATTGACCGCCAGGCTTTGCCCGCCACCCTCGAGATGCATGAGCGCTTTCAGGTGGGCGCGGGCCAGATCGGTGACGTGGATATAATCCCTTACACAAGTGCCGTCCGATGTGTCGTAGTCGGTGCCGAAAACCTCGATCGCGTCGATGATGCCCGATGCGGCCATGAGCACTCTGGGAACCAGGTGGGTTTCCGGCGAATGCCACTCACCAAGCTCGCCGTCGGGATCGGCGCCACAAGCGTTGAAGTAGCGCAGGATAGCAAATTTCATTCCATACGCGGATGCATAGTCGCCGATGATCTGTTCGCCCATCAGCTTGGAGCGCCCGTAAGGGCTGATCGGATTTTGCGAGGAGGTCTCGCGAACGGGTAACGCTTCCGGCACGCCGTACGTCGCACAGCTGCTGGAGAAGATGATGTTTTCGACCGAACAAGCGCGTGCGGCATCGAGCACCGCGATGGTGCCTGTCACATTGGTTGAATAATATTCGGCCGGCTCGCGAACGGACTCTCCGACATAGGCC
>NZ_RZOL01000790.1:0-1113 GCF_004022985.1 Mesorhizobium sp. M7A.F.Ca.ET.027.02.1.1
CCGCCATAGGCATGCGAGGTGGCGTCGAGATAGGCGCGGCCGATTTCTTCGCGCGCCGCCCAGTTACCGGAGGACAAGATATCCTCGACGCCGGCGCCATAGGTGCCGGGTGAGGTGCCGAAGATGCGCGGGCTGAGCTTGCCATCGGCACGGGTTTTGGCCGCGAGCGGGTTTTCCGTATCGTCCTCGTCGCGGGCGGCCACCGCGTTGGCGGCGGCATCGATCAGCGCGATCTGGGTCGGGAACATATCGCGGAACAGGCCCGATATGCGCCAGGTGACATCGACGCGTGGCCTTCCAAGAGTGGCCGGCGGCAGCACCTCGATGCCGGTGATGCGGCCGGTCGCCGAATCCCATTGCGGCCGGCAGCCCATCAGCGCCAATCCTTGCGCGATCTCCTCGCCGCCGGTGCGCAGTGAGGCCGAGCCCCACAGGTCGATGACCAGCGAGCGCGGCCAGTCGCCATGCGATTGCATGTAGCCGCGCACCACCTCCTCCGCCGCTGCCTTGCCCAGATCATAGGCGGTCGGCGTCGGCATGGTGCGCGGGTCCGAGGTGAACAGGTTGCGGCCGGTGGGCAGAACGTCCGAGCGACCCCGCGCGGGCGCGCCGGCCGAGCCGGCCTTGACGTGGCGGCCATCGAGCGCGGCGAGAAGCGCCGCTTTCTCGGCGTCAGCGCTTTGTCGCCGCATGGCGTCGGGCTCATCCTCAGGGGCGCGGCCATAGATATGCAGCCCATCCTTGATGGCAAAATCCTTGAGGTCGCAGAGCCAGGCGTCGATGCGGCGCAGCGCTTCGTCCGGAGCGTCGGTCCCGGCGACGCCGGCTTCGGAGGCGAGACCGGTCTTTTGCGCGGTGTCGACGATCAGTTTCGCCAGACGGTCTCGGCGGCGGCGGTCGAGCCCGTCGGCCTGGGCATATTCATCGACCAGCCGCTCGAGCTTGTGTTGATTTTCGTCGAGCCCGGCGCCGGTCAGCGGCGGTGGCAGATGACCAAGGGTGACGGCGGCGATGCGGCGCTTGGCTTGCGCCGCTTCGCCGGGGTTGGAGACGATGAAGGGATAGATGACGGGTAATCCACCGGTGACGATCTCGGGAAAGCAGTCTTCCGAC
>NZ_RZOL01000791.1:0-1108 GCF_004022985.1 Mesorhizobium sp. M7A.F.Ca.ET.027.02.1.1
CAGCTGAAGCCGCTGCATCGCGCGCCCTGGGTCGATGCGGGCGAGACGCTGCCGGACAATTTGCCGGAAGGCACGGTTCGGCTGTCCGGCGATTTTCTCTGCGCGCCGTTTTCGCGCAGCGATGTCGAGGAGGCGCCGCTGCATGGCTGGCCGGCCAACAGCGCCTGGGATGTCGTCGAAAGTGTCGCGACCGACGATGGCTGGGGCGCGGTCTATCGCCTGCGGCACAAGGTGATGGGCGCCAGCGTCGACAAGATCCTGACGCTGCGCGACGGCCATCCCTTCCTCTACCAGGAACATGTGTTTTCCGGCGGCCATGGTGCGATTTCGGTCGCGCATCACCCGATGACGGCAATGACGGGCGGCGGCAGGCTGGCCTTTTCGCCGAAGCGGTTTGCCGCGACGCTGGACGACCCGCTGGAGCCGGATCCCGCACGCGGCCGCTTCCTGCTGGCCTATCCGGCACGATCCGCCGATCTCGGCCGTTTTCCCGCCGCAGGCGGCGGTACGCTCGACCTGACGGAATACCGCATGGGCGACCTGCGCGAGGATTTCCTCACGCTGGTCGAGACGGATCATGGCGGACCGGGCTGGACCGCGCTTGCGCGCCAGGCCGAGGACGATCTGGTGCTGGTGCTGAAGAACCCTGCCGAGCTGCCGATCACCATGCTGTGGTTCAGCAATGGCGGGCGCGACTACGCGCCCTGGAGCGGTCGCCACCTGGGCGTGCTCGGCATCGAGGACGGCCGCGCCGCCGTCGGCCATGCCGCTTCGATCGGCGACAACTGGCTGAAGCGCGAAGGGGTAGCGACCGCCTTTGCGCTGGGCGAAAGCCAAAGCGTTTCCTTTCGCCATGTCATCGGCGTCATGCCGCTGTCGGGCGGCGAGCCGCCGCAGGAGGTCACGACGGCGGATGGCCGCATGCGGCTGACGGCCAGTGGCGCGGCGCGGGAGGTTCCCTTCGACAGCGATTTCCTGCGTATTGGCCGGCCAGCGGCTGCCTGAACGAACAGCACAGTTGACTTCTGTTCGTTCAAGGGTTCCCATCAATTGCCAAAGTTGGCGCCGCCCCTCACCTGCCTGCCGGCACCCTCTCCCCGTATAGTGA
>NZ_RZOL01000792.1:0-1103 GCF_004022985.1 Mesorhizobium sp. M7A.F.Ca.ET.027.02.1.1
CCCCGCTTTGTACGCGAGATCGAGGGGATCGCCGCGGGCGTCGGGCAGGATTTCGAAACGGTCTTCCTCTGGAACTGCTGGGGCGACCTGCAGCTTCCCGAGGACGTCTCCCCGGCAACGAAAGCGCTCGCCGCCACGGGCTGCACCTCGCTCCTCATTCCGGGGGAAGGTGACGGCCCGGCGGTAATTGCCCATAACGAGGACGGCGATGTTGAGATTGCTCGGCGCTGTCTCTGGGCCGAGGTCGAGCCCGATGAGGGCCCGGCCTGGAGCGGCTTCATGTACCCCGGCCAGTTGCTGGGGCATACGTTCGGCCTGAACGAGGCCGGGCTCGTCCAGACTGTCAACAACATCAGCGCCCATGATCTTCAGCCAGGCGTACCGCGGCAGATCATCTGCCGCGCGATCCTCGATGCGAGGAGCCTGGACGAAGCGGTCGAAATCCTGAGGCGTAAGGACCGTGCCAGCGGCTTTCACCACAATCTCGGTGAGGCGAAGACGCGGCGGCTCCTTTCCGTCGAAGCGCCCGCTTCAGGCTGCGCCATTCAGGAGGCCGCCTCGCCGCGAGCCCACGCAAACCACCTGCTCTTCGGGGAACTCAACGGGCTGGACCAGACGATCACGCTGTCTTCCCGTAACCGGCAGGAGGCGGCGGACCGGATGATCGCGGAAGGTGCGCTGGCAGGCGGTCCAGAGGCGGTGCTCTTCGATGAAACCACCCCGATCTATCGCGGCGAGTATGGGCGGGACGATTACGCCCAGACCCTTGCCACGGCCCTCTTCGCAATTTTCCCGGATCGTGTCGAATGGCGCGTGCACGCGACGCCGGACGAGCGCGACGCGCTAAGCGGAACGATGCAAGTCGTCTACTAGTACTAGCCCGCTGCCGCTATCGTCGAGTGGGTCTCTGCGGGAGAATATCCAGGTAACAGAGGATCGATCGTGTCGGGCAACCTGAGAATGGTGGCAGATGATACCGGGCAAGCCTTTAATCCAACCACCATCCAGGATGATCACCCAGCCATCTCCTTGCGCCGGGCCTTCACAAGCGGTTGCACCATTCTGATGTTTTTTTCGTGAAGCGGATCGGATCGATCTCTGTC
>NZ_RZOL01000793.1:0-1102 GCF_004022985.1 Mesorhizobium sp. M7A.F.Ca.ET.027.02.1.1
CAGAAAGGGTTCGTCGAGTGCGTCGCCACGCCCGGTGGCAAACGCGGCCCCGGCACCGAGGAACGTCGCTTCCTCGTCCCCGCCGGCGAATACGAGATCGGCCGGTTCGGCTTCGTCATCGATCCGGATCGTCATCCCGTCTATGCCGGTCCGTCGAGCTTCATTGGCTGGCGGGGGAGAGGGTCGCCATGACTCTCGCGCCCGAGCTGCGCCGTCAGCTGTCCCGCATGGAGGAGGCGCGCCGGCAAACGCAGCGTCAGTTGGACATGGTGGACCGGCAGATCACGCGCCGCATGACCGCGCTGATCCCCGGCCTGCTCCCACGCCGGACGCACTATCGACGCGGCAAGGCAACCGATCCCAGCGCGTTCCTCGAGCGTT
Organism: Mesorhizobium sp. M7A.F.Ca.ET.027.02.1.1; assembly: GCF_004022985.1. Lineage (NCBI taxonomy): Bacteria > Pseudomonadati > Pseudomonadota > Alphaproteobacteria > Hyphomicrobiales > Phyllobacteriaceae > Mesorhizobium > Mesorhizobium sp. M7A.F.Ca.ET.027.02.1.1. The sequence goes on from NZ_RZOL01000793.1 coordinate 382, forward strand.
ATCGATCCCAGCTCGCAGCCCTGACCGCAGAGCGCCAGCCGGAGATCGACGCATTGTCGCGCAAGCTCGCACGGCAGGAGCAGGCGATCACCAGATTCCTCGACCGGCAGGGCGAAGCCGCTGATATGAGCGAGCAGGTCTAGCGACGCCGCTGTCCAAGCGACAGGTGGGCCGGTGTCGATGATGCCGCATGCGGCACGCACACGTGCGACCATCGTGATTATGGTGGTCGCGGCAGCGATACGGCAGGATCGACACCGGGAATTGGCGCAGATGGTCATGACCGCCTGTCCTTCGGTTCCCATGTCGAAATCGAGGTCCCGTGCCGGTCCTCCCTCGGGCTTTAGGCGGTCCTGAACCGGCGGCCGTTCGCTTCAAGGCCGCGTTCCGCGCCGCGGGGCGGCCGGATCGAACCGGTCTCGACATGGCAGGCCTGCGTCCTGCGCGAGGGCTGAAGGGCGCCCTGCTTGGCCGCAAACCTACCATGCTCGCCTCGGTTCGCCCGGACCCTGAAGCGCCCGTCATACCACCGGTTCTGTCGGTCCGCGCCCGAGGGAGGGCCGGCACGGGCCGGTCCGAGCTTCGGGAAACCGAAGAAGGAACATGCCATGACCAAGAAAACCGCCAGTTCCCGCTCCAGCGCCCGCGTCGTCCCGCTCCGCAAGGGCACCACAATCCAGATGGTCCGGCTCGCCTGCCCCGATGCCGCACAATGCTCCCT
>NZ_RZOL01000794.1:0-1101 GCF_004022985.1 Mesorhizobium sp. M7A.F.Ca.ET.027.02.1.1
GAACTGCAAGCCAGTAGCATCATGCGCTATCATGTCACGAAGTCTTATCGTGAGCAGATCACCAACAGCGGTTATTACGAGCAGCTCAAGTACATCGTGGAGCCTTCATTCCAAGAGTTCGAAAGTCCCGGAACCCTGGACACGAGCGGCGAGCTAGATAACACGGTCTTTCCCGGGTTTCAGCACAAGTACGCCCAAACCGGGTTGGTGATGGCAACGGACCGTTGCGCCTCATATTGCCGCTATTGCCTTCGCAAACGCCTTGTCGGAAAGGATTCCGATGAAATCGCAGCTGATTTCGCGCAAATTGGGCAATATATTCGCGGCCATCCCGAGATTACGAACGTGCTGATAACAGGGGGCGATCCGCTGGTACTCAGCACGGCCAAGCTGGACAAGATGCTTGATCATCTGCTGCCAATCCGACATCTGGATTCGATTCGATTCGGTACAAAAACACTAGCCTATCAGCCCAAACGGTTCGAGGATCCCGCGTTACCGGCTTTGTTCAAACGGATCGATGAGGCGGGTAAAGCCGCTGTGATCGTCACGCACTTCGACCACATCGGCGAAATCTCGGTTGAGGCGGAGCACAAGGTTCGCTCCTTGCGCGCACGGGGCGTACAGTTCCTGAACCAAACCGTGCTTCTCGCGAAAGTCAACGATGATCCTGAGATCTTGGCTGCCACATTCGCCAAGTGTCACCAAATGGGTATCCGCCCGTATTATCTCTTTCAGGCCAGACCGGTGAAAGGCGCTTCCCATTTTCAGGTTTCACTGCGCCGCGGAATAGAGATTGCTCGCGGCATCAACCAACGCCTGAGCGGCATCCAAAAAACCTTCAAATACATCATGTCCCATCACACAGGAAAGATCGAAGTCCTCGACCTTGGAGCCGATGGCCGTATCTATATGCGGTATCATCAAAACAAGAGTCCCGAAAAGATCGGAAAGATCTTTTCCCGGCCGCACCTTGAGGGCGCCTGCTGGTTGGACGATCTGCCCGAAGGATGAGACCCAAAGGCGCGCAAGAAATACGGCGTGCTCAAGACTCCCACGGCCGCAACCGTCTCTCCAAGGCCGGTGTCCGTAAAATCCACC
>NZ_RZOL01000795.1:0-1097 GCF_004022985.1 Mesorhizobium sp. M7A.F.Ca.ET.027.02.1.1
ATCAAAAGCACGATCTCGCGTGCCAAGGCAGGCGGCTCGCCGACGCCATGGTCCGACAAGGCGCCGGCCAGCCATGTTTCGAAATTCAGCTTGTGCCGCGCGCCGACCTTGACCGCCGGATGTCCGGGCATCGAGGCGAGTTCGGCGGCCGTGCGCAGGAAGCCGCATCCTTTCCATTTCGGGTGACGAGCGGACCTCGCCAGATTGGTGAAGATCGCCTCGACCTTGCGATCCGCGCCGCCTTCGGCGGCATCGAACCAGCCGGCCATCCGCTTCAGATTGGGTTGGTCGCGGCCATCGAGATAGGCGGCGATGAGGTCGTCCTTGCTCTTGAAATGGTAGTAGAGCGTGCGTTTGGTGAGACCCGCTTCCTCGGCGACGGCATCGACGCTGACGCGACCGATTCCTTCGGCATAGAAGAGCCTGGTCGCGGCATCGACAATACGTTTGCGTGTAGGACTTTGCGTGTCAGGCATGAGCTTAGGTATACCGACTAGTGAATATACACAAGCGGAAAGGGGCATAGTCTTCCGGTCATCAGCATGATGAAGAAGGAAGAGCCAATGACCGATCTTGTCCTCAAGGAACCCCGGGATGGGATTGCCATCCTCACCCTCAATCGGCCGGAGAAGCTCAACGCCTTGAACTATGCCCTGATCGATCGCCTGCTTGCGATCCTTGACGACATTGAAGTCGATGACAGCGTTCGTGCGGTCATTCTGACCGGTGCAGGGGAGCGGGCGTTTTCGGCCGGCGGCGACATTCATGAGTTCTCGGCCAGCGTGGCGCTCGGCGTGGATGTCGCGATGCGTGATTTCGTCATGCGCGGGCAACGGCTGACGGCGAGGCTGGAAGCGTTTCGCAAACCCGTCATCGCTGCCGTCAACGGCATTGCCTTTGGTGGCGGTTGCGAAATCACCGAGGCGGTGCCGCTCGCCATCGCCAGTGACCGCGCTTTGTTCGCCAAGCCGGAAATCAACCTCGCAATGCCGCCGACCTTCGGTGGAACCCAACGCCTGCCAAGGATCGCCGGGCGCAAGCGGGCGCTGGAGTTGCTGTTGACCGGTGACTGGTTTGCCCCGCCGCGGGCGCTTGAG
>NZ_RZOL01000796.1:0-1091 GCF_004022985.1 Mesorhizobium sp. M7A.F.Ca.ET.027.02.1.1
GCATCGGTCCCTCGTCGCGCGAGCATGGAGCCTTGAGCGGCTTGTGGCCGCACCCCGAGGTCGCGACAGCGCCAATGATGGCGGCCGCTGATAGAAGCAAGCGCACCGTCATTGGCCGGGCTTGTATTCGAGCCCCCGCGAGGCCTGCGTGATCAGGTTCATACGATCGATGTTTTCCTGGTTGGCGGCCGCCGTAGCGGTGTTCACCGCGCCGATCAGCTCGTTCACGGTCAGACCGGTTTGCACCATGATCTGGCTGTTCTGATCGATCGAGCCCTTGATGTCCTGCGCCGTGCCGATCCGCTGAGCGCCCGACTGAAAAGCGTTGGAACGCGTCTTCACCCCGTTTTGCGAGGAGTCGAGCAGTCCGGTGACCGTGGCCGCGACGTTCACCAGGGCGCTGTAGTTCTTATCCATCTGCGTCGTCTCACCATTGATCAGACCCGAGATGGTTTTCACCAGCTGCAGGCCGTTGATCAGGTTCGAAACCATCCCCTGCGATCCGTTGCCGAGGCCGGCGAACGACAACGAGCCACCTGAGATCACGCTACCAAGCGAGGGCGCGTCCCCCATGGAGAAGCCGCCATTGCCCAAGGCCATCTGCGCGAGCTGGCCGGCCTGGCTCGACCGGTCGCCCGTGACGGCCTGCAGCGTCTTTTGCGTATAGTTCATGATGTTGCGGTCGGTGCTGAGGATCTCGCTCGTGGCCGAAGCAATCTGCCGAGCCTGTTCCAGATTAGCCTCGTCGATCGTAGGCACCTGCGCACAGGCGATGCCGCCAAAGCCAAGCAAGAGTGCCGCTGTTAACGCAATTCCACGCATAGCGCTTTCTCCTATTGAGCCTGATATTGCTTGACGGCCGACATCAGTTCGTCGGTCGTCATTGTGACGGGGGCGCTGTTCGCGTCCCTTTGGATTTGCGAAAGCATGGGCGAGACGTTTTCAACCGTGTCGGGCGTGCGCGGCGCCGTGCAGCCGCTGTCCGTCGACGAGCAGCACGGGTTGCCGGCCGTGCCGACGCCGCTCGAACCCCCGGGGCAGCTCGTCGCGCCACCCGAGCCAGGCGGCGGGGACGCGGGAGTGGGCACCAC
>NZ_RZOL01000797.1:0-1088 GCF_004022985.1 Mesorhizobium sp. M7A.F.Ca.ET.027.02.1.1
ACGACACGGTGCTTCGCGTCACCGGCAAGGGCGGCAAGACGCGCCTGGTGCCGGTGCTGCCGGTGGCGCTCAGGGCGATGGCCGAATATCGCCGGCTCTGCCCCTACCATCTCGACCCCAAGGGCCTGTTGTTTCGCGGCGCCCGCGGCGGTCCGCTCAACCCGGCCATTGTCCAGCGCGACATGGCCAAGCTGCGCTCGGCGCTCAACCTGCCCGATACCGCGACGCCGCATGCGCTGCGCCATTCCTTCGCTACGCATCTGCTCGGCCGCGGCGGCGATTTGCGCACCATCCAGGAACTGCTCGGCCACGCCAGCCTGTCGACGACGCAGATCTACACCGGCGTCGACACCGCGAGGCTGCTCGAGATTTACGAGCAGGCCCATCCACGGGCATGAACGCCAGTAGCGTCGCATAGTATCGGTGGCCAAACGTTCACCATTGGCCGAAAGCCTCCCCAACGTCGTCATCCCTGGGCGAAGCAGGAGCGAAGCTCCGTCGCGGAGACCCTGGGATCCATGCCGCGACCTTTGCCATGGAGTGCTGCGGAGCGGAATTCTGCACTGTTGCAGCGTTCCAGAGTCCCGGCATGGATCCTCGGGTCTGCGCCGCGTCGCTACGCTCCTTGCTCCGCCCGTGGATGACGAAGAAATGGGCGTTTCCGCTAATCATTGAGTCATGAGCACCATCGACGTCCGCTGAGGGCGATAGCCGGTCGAAGACAATTTCGCAGTACCAATTAACCGTTTTGCCGCTTTTCGGTTCTAGGAATGGGATCATGAAACGCGTCATCGCCATCGCCGACCGTGCAGCTTCCGTGTCGCTGAAGCTGCTCGTCGCGCTCAATGTTTTGTTCTTCCTGTCGTTTCTCGCCGTGCTGCTGTTCGCGGCCGGCAAGGCCCATGCCGAAATCTCGACCTGCACCGGCGCCGACATGCTGTCGGCCTTGCAGAAGAACGATCCGGCGACCTACCGCAAGATCGAAGCGGAAGCCGCCGCGACACCGAACGGCAAGGGCCTGTTGTGGAAGCTGGAAAAGCCCGGCGAGAAGCCGTCCTTCCTGTTCGGCACCATGCATATGACCGACC
>NZ_RZOL01000798.1:0-1083 GCF_004022985.1 Mesorhizobium sp. M7A.F.Ca.ET.027.02.1.1
GCCTGCGTTCTGGTAGCGGATCTTTTCGCCCAACAGGACATCATCGACAGAGTAGCCGCTTTGTCGTTTGTCAACGGCATGCTGTCTGGCATGGGCGAACCGGCGCCCGAGGACATGGCTGGTCAAGGCTGCTGTCTGAGCCGTCCCGTAGCGGATGCTATCGCGAGACGGCTCAAGGTCAACGACATCGTCTCCATTTGGGTTGCCGACGATTTCGACTTTGCCGCCCTCTCTGGGCCGCCTTTGTCAACACTGCTCTCGGCCGTTGGAGCAGTGGGGGCGAAGCTCCGTCTAGTCGTTGCTCCCGCGCTGTTCGAGGCGCTGGATTATGCCGCGCGGGCAGGACTGCGTAATGCTTCGCACCGGTATAACTTCGCTATATTTCTCGGTCACCCCTTCATCGCCGGAAATGGAGCGCGTCTGCTGGCCACTTTGACCGGAACGGCCGCGGCAGCCGGTTTTCTGTCGCGCGACGCCGATTCCGCGCTGCTGGGGCCAGGCTGGGGTGTCGGCAGCAAGCATCCCGTGGTCGAAATACCTATGGCGGAATTGCCGGCTGTCGAACCTGTGAAAGAAGGTGCGCTCGAACGGATTTCCAAGCCTGGTGATCGCGTTCGGATACTGGCGGGCGACCCTGGCCGTCCAGCAAAGCTCTTTGGCTCGGGGTTCGTAAATCGCATCCTCAAGCAGGAACTCGAGGCAGCTGACCTTTGGAAGCCGGGCCACCTGATCGAGTTGACCTACTCCGATCGCTATCTCAAGGCGCCACTACCTGTACTGCTCATGTTGCGTGCTGCAGCGTCTATAAAGGACGCGCTTGCCGCAGAGGGGGCAACCGTATCACTGTCAATTTCTACCGAAACTTTGAAGAATGACCGTTACGACGGCCATCCGTCGCGCCTGGCGCACAACTGGCGACGTGAGGATGATCGAAAGGAAACGGTCGTGCATTTAGCTGCCCTGCTCGGACTAGACTGCAGATATAATAGCGCCATCGCCCCCCACGGTCGGAAGCTGACAATACGCTACGACGACCAGACCGAGGCAGTCGTGCTGTTCGACCAGGGATTTGGCTATTGGCGG
>NZ_RZOL01000799.1:0-1082 GCF_004022985.1 Mesorhizobium sp. M7A.F.Ca.ET.027.02.1.1
GCTTCTCGCTCGCCGACGGTGACTGGTTCTATTTCGCTGGTGTCTGGCGCCCGGCGACACGGGACTGGCCTGAGGCTTATGCCATCCTGACGATCGAGGCGAACGACGACGTGGCGCCCTTCCACGACCGGCAGATGGCGGTGCTGCGGCGCGATCAGCGGATGGCTTGGCTCGACCGGACCTGCTTGGAGGAAGAGCTGCTTCGGCCGTTGCCTGCCGGCACGTTCGTGGTTTCGCAGCCGCGCAAAGCATCTGCACAGGCGGCGCTCGCATTTTGAACCAAAAACCCGAACTTCGTGATTGGCGTCGCCCTGCGGGCCGGGCTGTTGGCGGAGCTGAAGCCCCAAAGGGGGTCTTCACCCGTTCGGGCAGCCATCCCTGACGCGCACTGAGGCTGTCGTGCGAAGAGGGAGGGATCCATGTTTACCGCGATCCGGCGATGGGTCGAACACAGACGGGCGATCCGGCGGCGTTGGCAAGCCGATGCCCGCAGGTTCATCTTGGCCGAAGAGGCTATTACGAGGCACAGCGCCGCGCGATCCGAGCGCGCCTGCAAGGTGACGCCGGCGAGTTCTATCACTGGGCCAAGGTCGCCGCCGAGGTCGGCCGGATCGCGCCGCAGGCGGCGATGGATATTGACGCGGTGCGCGCGATCGTGGCCGAGGAAGAGCGCCGCGGTACCTGATGGTAGGTGGTGTTGCCGCTTGCGCGCTGCGGCCGGTAAGGGAAGCTGCGCCGCGGCCTGCAGTTCCGGCAACCCGGCACTATCGCCTGGTTGCCGGCCGCGCCCTTGCCCGCCTTGCTCTTCGCGGCATCCGGTTCATGCCCCATAAGCTTGGGGCGGGAATCGGATAGGAAGGAGCGCGTCAGGGCACGTGCAGGCGAATATGGAAAAAGCAGAACTGGAAGAGCTGAAAGAAAAAGTGCCCTGCGGCGCCGTACTGGATCATTGCGGGTTTGCGCTCGATCTCAAGGAGAGCACGCGCAGGGCGATGAAACATCGCCGCGGGGACGCAATCATCATCGTCATCCATGACGGCAAGGGCTGGTTCGATCCGCTTTCGGACGCCAAGGGCGATGTC
>NZ_RZOL01000079.1:0-19380 GCF_004022985.1 Mesorhizobium sp. M7A.F.Ca.ET.027.02.1.1
CGACAGAGGCCACCTGGCCCGGCTCCGTCGCCGGACCAACCGGTTTTGCTTCGACCGGCGGTGCCGTCCTGGCGGCGCGCCGTTCCAGCCACGGCTTCATCCAGTCGATGGCCAGGAACATCAGCGGGTTGAGGACGATCGACAGGATGGCGCCGGCCAGAATGAGGTCGCGACCTTGTTCGGGCAACAGTTTCAGCCCGACGCCGAGCTCGGCCAGGGTGAAGGAGAATTCGCCGATCTGGGCAAGGCTTGCCGAAATCATCAATGCGGTGGCCAGGGGATAGCCGAAGGCAACGACGATGACGAACGCCGCCAGCGATTTGCCGATGACGATGATGGCCAGCGTCGCCAGGATCTGCCAGCCATTGCTGATCAGGCTGAACGGGTCGAACAGCATGCCGACCGAGACGAAGAACAACACGGAAAAGGCATCGCGCAGCGGCAAGGATTCTTCGGCGGCACGGTGACTGAGTTCGGATTCGCTCATGATCATGCCAGCGAAGAATGCGCCCAGCGCCAGTGAGACCCCAAACAGTTTGGCCGCGCCAAAGGCGACGCCGAGCGCTATGGCAAGCACCGCCAGCCGGAAGAGCTCGCGCGAGCCGGTGTGGGCGACATAGTGCAGGATCCAGGGGATGACCCGGCGGCCAGCGCCGGCAGCAGCACCAGCGCCAGCACCATGGCCAGGTCCTCGACGATCAGCCAGCCGACAGCGATGCGGCCGCGCTCGGTCTCAATCATCCGCCGCTCTTGCAGAGCGCGCAGCAGCACGACCGTCGAGGCGACCGATAGTGCCAGGCCGAACACCAGTCCCGCGCCCATCGACCAGCCGAGCATCCACGACAACCCGGCACCGAGTGCGGTGGCAAAGCCGATCTGGACGACGGCGCCCGGCACGGCTATGGCGCGCACCGACAGAAGATCCTTCAACGAGAAGTGCAACCCGACGCCGAACATCAGGAGGATGACCCCGATTTCGGCCAGTTCGTTGGCAAGGCCGGCATCGGCGACGAAGCCAGGCGTGTTCGGCCCGACCAGCACGCCGGCTACGAGATAACCGACCAGCGGCGGGATACGGAATCCGTTGGCGAGAGCCCCGAAGATGAAAGCCAGCCCCAGACCGGCGACGATGGTGGCGATAAGGGGCGTGTCATGCGGCATTGTCTATGGAGCGCCTTTCAAAAACAGCGATGTTGGATGAGCGCCGCCCAAAGCCGCCGCCTGTTTTGCAATATGGTGGATGGTATGTCGGCGATGCAACCCGCGAAGCCGTGAAATCGACGGCGCCGCCGCAAAAATTTGACCGGCAGCTGAGAAGCTGCCGGCCGGATCGGAATTTGTGCGGTGCTATTCGTCTCGATCCGTCAGGGCCGATCGACAATATCAGCCTGCCCGCAGCAGGGCCTCGATTTCCGGTATGGCATGGTTGGTCAATGTCTTGGGAATTTCGGCGGTCACCTTGTCCTCGACCTCCTTGTGCAGCTTTTTGCGCATTGTCCCAAGCACCACTGGCGGTGCGACGAGCACGATCTCGTTGAATTCGCCGTCATGCGCGAGCTTGTAGAGCCGGGCGGCGATTTCATCGGCGAAACGCTCCTTGCCGATGCGGTGCCAGTCCGTATCCTCGACTGCGCTGCGATGGACGGAGGGACCATCATTGTATCGGCCCGGGCTGTCGCTGCCTTGCTCGCGGGTGGGCGGGTTGTCCTGCTGTATTTCCTGCACCACCTCGAGATTCGGATATTTGTTGTCGCCGGCGTTCCTGAGGAAAAGCGCCTTCTCGCCATCGGCCACCATGACCCAGATACCGTGCTTGAGTATGATTGTGTTCATGATGACAGGCTCCTTTTCAGCCGCGTGGTGGCCTTTCGTGGCGTTCCGCAGCCGGGGTTTCGATCCGATATGACAGGCCTTTTGAGAACGCGCCCCGAGCCACTAATGTTCCAGTCGGCCGCCGCGTCGGCGTTGGACATTCTGAATATCCAGAGTTCGCGGCTTTAATCTACTAATTTGGTAGAATTTAGAAAAAACAGTTTTGCGGCTTTTCTCCCCGGGCGCTAAAAGACCCGGAAAACAAGGCCTGCGACAGCAGCTTGAATCCGCTCCATCCGTAAACGAGAAATATTTTTCTCTTGGCCGGGATGCTTTCAGAAAAGCAATTGCATCGCGATAAGGGATGCGCGAGTGCGTTCCTTCTGGTTTCTCGCGCCCGCGCGTAGAACTGCAAGCTCATTCAGGATTCCGCTCGCGTCCATGTCGCACACTGCTCCCAAGCTCAACGCCTTCCCCGTGTTCATGCGGGTCGAGGGCGAAGCCGTGGCCATCGTTGGCGGCGGCGAAGAAGCGCTGGCCAAGGCGCGGCTGATCGGACAGTCGAGCGCGGTCCTGCGGATCATCGCGGAACACGCCGAGCCCGACCTGCTCGCCTTCATCGCCCAGGCCGGCGCGAGCCATTTTGCCGCCGCTTACGACGCATCGCAGCTCGAAGGCGCGATCATGGTGTTTGCCGCCAGCGGCGACGAGGAACTCGACCGTCGGGTGGCTGCGGATGCGCGCCGCCTAGGCATTCCGGTCAATGCCGTCGATCGGCCTGAGCTTTGCGATTTCTTCACCCCGGCGCTGGTGAACCGCGCGCCGGTCGCCATCGCCATCGGCACCGAGGGTGCAGGCCCGGTGCTTGCCCAGATGTTGCGCGGCCGCATCGACCGCATGCTGTCGCCGTCGCTCGGGCCGCTGGCAATTCTTGCGGCGTCGTTTCGCGGGGCTGCCGAGAAGCTGCTGCCGAAAGGCAATGCCCGCCGCCGCTTCTGGAATAATTTCTTCTCTGGCGCTCCTGCGCGCGCGGCCGAAGCCGGCCAGCTTTCGCAGGCGCATGACGCTGCCGTCGATCTTCTGCTGTCGGACACGCCCGCTTGCGGTCACATCGCGCTGGTTGGCGCCGGTCCGGGCGCCGAGGATCTTTTGACCCTGCGGGCCCATCGTCTGCTGATGGAAGCCGATGTCATCGTCCATGACGCGCTGGTGCCCGAGGCGGTCGTTGCCATGGGTCGCCGCGATGCCGAGCGCCTGCCGGTCGGAAAGCGTAAGGGCTGCCACACCAAGAGCCAGGCTGAGATCAATGCGCTGCTGGTCGAGCTTGGCCGTGAAGGCAAGCGTGTCGTGCGGCTGAAGTCAGGCGATCCGCTGGTGTTCGGCCGGGCCGGCGAAGAGATGGCGGCACTTCGTGATGCCGGCATCGCCTATGAGGTGGTTCCGGGTGTCACCGCGGCCTTTGCTGCCGCCGCCGATTTCGAACTGCCGCTGACCTTGCGCGGTGTCTCCTCGTCGATGGTGTTCACCACCGGCCACGACCTCAAGGGCAATTCGCTGCCCGACTGGGCCAAGCTCGCCATTTCCGGCGCCACCGTCGCCGTTTATATGGGCCGCTCGGTGGCCGCCGAGGTTGCCGGACGGCTGATCGAGGCCGGTCTGTCGCCGGACACTGCGGTGGCCGTGGTCGAGAATGCCAGCCTCGCCAACCGGCGTCGCTTCCACGGCACGCTTGCCGACCTGCCGTCGCTGGAAGCGCGCGCCGATCTTTCCGGCCCGGTCATGACCATCATCGGCGATGCGGTCGCCGGCGCCAACTTTGAGCGATCCGAGCCGCTGGCGGCACGCAGGCATGAAGGTGCTTCCAGTTCGGTCGCCGAAGGAGTTCAGCCATGAAGATACTGACCGCCAACCGCCTCACCGACGGCATTGCCGTCTGGTACGCCGATGGCGGCTGGGCCGAGACGGTGGACCATGCCGACCTCGCCCATGACAAGGCAGCCGAGGACAGGCTCGAGGCGATCGGCGCCAAGGCCTATGCCGCCAACGAAGTGGTCGACGTCAATTTGATCGACGCTGAGGTCGTCGACGGCGTCGTCCAACCGGTGCGGCTGCGCGAGAAGATCCGCGCCGCCGGCCCGACCATCCGCAACGATCTCGGCAAGCAGGCTGCGCGGGCAGCATAACCAAGACACCAGGCATGGGCGGACGCGCCCTGAAAGACCAAGCATGTACCGTTACGATGAGTTCGACCACGATTTTGTCCAGGCCCGCGTCGCCGAGTTCAGCGACCAGGTGCAGCGTCGTCTTGCCGGCGAGATCACCGAGGACCAGTTCCGGCCATTGAGGCTGATGAACGGCGTCTATCTTCAACTGCATGCCTACATGCTGCGCATCGCGGTGCCTTACGGCACGCTGAACGGCAAGCAGTTGCGCATGCTTGGTCACATCGCCCGCAAATACGACAAGGGCTATGGCCATTTTACCACCCGCCAGAACATCCAGTTCAACTGGCCGGCGCTGTCGGACATTCCGGCGATCCTGGCGGATCTCGCGAGCGTTGAGATGCATGCCATCCAGACCAGCGGCAATTGCATCCGCAACGTCACCGCAGACCACTTCGCCGGCGCTGCCGCCGACGAAGTCGCCGATCCGCGTCCCTACGCGGAAATCCTGCGCCAGTGGTCGTCGGTGCATCCGGAATTCTCGTTCCTGCCGCGCAAGTTCAAGATCGCGGTGACGGGTGCCGAGCGCGACCGCGCCGCCATTCAGACCCACGACATCGGCCTGCACCTGAAGAAGAACGCCGCCGGCGAACTCGGTTTCGCCGTCTATATCGGCGGCGGCCAGGGCCGCACGCCGATGGTTGCCCGCAAGATCCGCGACTTCCTGCCGGAAGCCGACCTTCTGTCCTACTGCACGGCGATCCTGCGCGTTTACAACCTCTATGGCCGCCGCGACAACAAGTACAAGGCGCGCATCAAGATCCTCGTCCATGAGACCGGCGTCGAGGAGATCACCCGCCAGGTCGAGGCCGAGTGGCAGGAGTTGAAGGACGCCGAGCTGAAGCTGCCGGAAGCCGACATCCGCGCCATTGAGGCCTATTTCGCGCCACCGGTGCTCGCTGGGCGGCCGGAAGGCGACCAGGTGGTCAAGCTGGCGCGGCTCGATTCCAGGGGGTTCTCGGAGTGGCTCGACCAGAATGTCGTGACGCACCGCCATCCCGACTATGCGGCGGTGACGATCTCGCTGAAGGGCATCGGCGAGGTGCCCGGCGACGCCTCGGACAGCCAGATGGAAGCAATCGCCGACATCGCCGAGAAATATGGCTTTGACGAACTGCGCGTCAGCCATGAGCAGAACCTGATCCTGCCGCATGTGGCCCGCGCCGACCTCAAGGCGGTCTATGATGCGCTGGTCGGCATCGGCCTGGCGACGGCCAATTCCAATTTGATATCGGACATCATCGCTTGCCCGGGCCTCGACTACTGTGCGCTGGCCACGGCGCGCTCGATCCCGATCGCGCAGGAAATCTCGCGCCGCTTCGCCTCGCTTGAGCGGCAGCGCGAGATCGGCGAACTGAAGCTGAAGATCTCCGGCTGCATCAACGCCTGCGGTCATCACCATGTCGGCCATATCGGCATCCTCGGGGTCGAGAAGAAGGGCTCTGAGCTCTATCAGGTGACGCTGGGCGGCTCGGCCGACGAAAACACCTCGGTCGGCGAGATCATCGGCCGCGGCTTCTCGTCGGAAGAGATCACCGACGCCATCGAGCAGATCGTCGAGACCTATCTCGGCCTCCGGCTCGACCCACAAGAGAAATTCATCGACGCCTACCGCCGAGTCGGTCCCGCGCCGTTCAAGGAGGCGCTCTATGCTGGCGAAGCCAAGGCCGCTTGACCGTATTGGAGACGTCGATGACGGTATCGCCGCCAAAGCGGCGGGGCTCGATGCGCTCTATGGTCATCTGAAGCCGATCGAGATCATCGAACGCTCGGCCCGGGAACTGTTCCTCGACGAGATCGCGGCGGTGTCGTCGTTCGGCGCGGATTCGGCTGTGCTGCTGCACATGATCGCCAAGATCGACCGGACGCTGCCGGTCATTTTCCTCGACACCGGCAAGCATTTCGAGGAGACGCTCGGCTATCGCGACGCGCTCGCCGCCGATTTCGGGCTGACCAACATAAGGGTGATCAAACCCGAGGAAGCAGCACTCGAACGGATCGATCCGACGGGCAATCTGCATCAGAGCAACACCGACGCCTGCTGCGACGTGCGCAAGGTGGAGCCGCTGGCGCGCGGTGTCGCGCCATTTCGTGCCTGGCTCACCGGCCGCAAGCGTTTCCAGGCCGCGACGCGGGCGGCGCTGCCGGTGTTCGAGGCGGTCGGTCCGCGCATCCGCATCAATCCGCTGGCGCATTGGACGACATCGGACCAGGCGGACTACATGCGCGCGCATGCGCTGCGCGAAAATCCGCTGGTCGCCTATGGCTATCTGTCGATCGGCTGCTTCCCGTGCACGCAGCCGGTGCAGCCGGGCGAGGACGCGCGCAGCGGCCGCTGGGCCGGTCATGCCAAGACCGAGTGCGGCATTCACCTGTCGGGGCTGGAGAAGTCGCTGACCGACGCATCCCTTTAGGATATGCTGATATTCAGGTGAGGCTGGCCTGCAACGGCAGCTTCCTGCGCTTTCGGTGCTCACGTACTTCAAGTACGCTCCGCTCCGGTTCTCGGAAGCTGCCATTTTCGACTCAGCCTGACCTGAATCTCAACACATCCTTGGTTCGTTTGACTATTTAGGAACTTTTTGATGACTGAACCGACGACACCGGAGACCCGACTCTGGACCCCTGCGGGTTTTCACGACGATGAGTGGACGCATGCCGAAAGCGCCGATGCGCTGTCCGGCAACGGCCGCTTCATCCTGCCGTTGCAAGTCTTCCTCGATCTGGATCCGGAGGTGCGCCGCTCGGCCAAGGAACGGCTCGGCGTCCTGCTGCAGCCTGGTGATCAGCTCGAGAAGATTGCCGACCTGCTCGACCAGCTGTCGCTGGTGGCATTGGCCTTCCCGGCCTTCAGCGACGGCCGCTCCTTCTCCAAGGGAGAACTGCTGCGCGGCCGCTACCATTTCGAAGGTGCCGTTCGCGCCACGGGCCAGGTGCTGGTGGACCAACTGCCGCATATGCTGCGGCTGGGCTTCGACGAGTTCGAGATTTCCAATGCGGTGCTGTTGAAGCGCCTGGAGGAGGGCCGCACCGGCGGATTGGGGCTCTACTACCAGCCAGCCGCCGTGCTGGAACCAAAAGGCCCGAAATACTCCTGGCGGCGCGTTCGCAGCAGCTGACGTTGCGGTAATTCCGCGCGTCTTTACATCAGTCGTGTTCAGGCCTTCTCTTGATCATCCGGATGGAAAATCCGTGGAACGATCGGGGAGGGGTCTTCATGCGTTGCGACTATGTCATAGCCGGCGGTGGGTCCGCCGGCTGTGCGCTTGCCGCGCGGCTTTCGGAAGATCCATCGAAAACGGTCTGCCTGATCGAAGCTGGCGGCGAGGGCAGGGATATGCTGATCCGCGCTCCGGCTGGCATTATCGGCATGCTTTCCGGCCGGCCCAGGATCAACAACTGGGCCTTCGAGACCGTGCCGCAGCAAGGTCTTGGCGGCCGCAAGGGCTACCAGCCGCGCGGCAAGGCGCTGGGCGGCTCCAGCGCCATCAATGCAATGCTCTATGTCAGGGGCCATCACAGCGACTATGACGAATGGGCAAATCTGGGCTGCGAGGGCTGGTCGTGGGATGAGGTTCTGCCCTATTTCCGGCGCGCCGAGGGCAATGAGCGCGGCACTGATGCCTTGCATGGCGGGGACGGCCCGCTGAAAGTGTCGAACCAGCGCTCGCCGAGGCCGATCGCCAAGGCCTTCATAGAGGCTTGTGCCGAAAACCAGATTCGCGCCTCGGACGATTTCAACGGACCGGAACAAGAGGGCGCCGGCTATTTCCAAGTGACCCAGTTTGCCGGTGGCGCCCGTAATGGCGAGCGCTGTTCGACTGCCGCCGCCTATCTCCATCCGGTGATGCAGCGGACCAATCTGACCGTGATCACGCGGGCGCACGCCACAGGCATCGTCCTTGACGGCAAGCGCGCCACCGGCATCCGCTACCGGACACGCAAAGGCGAGGCCGTGGCACAGGCGTCGCGCGAGGTGATCCTCTGCGGTGGTGCCTTCGGTTCGCCGCAGCTTCTGTTGCTGTCGGGTATCGGCCCGGCGGCCGAACTTTCCGTGCATGGCGTTCCCGTCGTCCACGAATTGCCGGGCGTCGGCAAGAACCTGCAGGACCACCTCGATTTCATCGTCGGCTGGAGATCGAAGGACACCGATATGCTCGGCATGAGCCCGCGCGGCGCGTGGGGTTTCCTCAGGCACATCGCGCAGTGGCGGCGGGATGGAACCGGGCTGATCGCCTCGCCGTCGGCCGAGAGCGGCGCTTTCGTCAAATCCGACCCGGCGCTTGAGCGCCCTGACCTGCAGCTGCAATTCGTCATCGGCTTGGTCGAAAACCATGCGCGCACGCTGCACTACGGCTTCGGCTTTTCCTGTCATGTCTGCATATTGCGGCCGCACTCGCGTGGCGAGGTTGGGCTGGCCAGCGCCGATCCACTTGCCGCGCCACGCATCGATCCGCGCTTTCTCGGCGACCAGCGCGATGCGGAACTGCTGCTGAAAGGCGTGAGGATCACCCGGCAGGTGCTGGCTTCGCCGGCGCTGACGCGCTACCGGCACAAGGAAATGCACATCGCCGGCGAGCCGAGCGATGCCGATCTGATGACCCATATCCGTACCCGCGCCGACACGGTCTATCACCCGGTCGGCTCCTGTCGGATGGGGGTCGACGAGATGGCGGTGGTCGATCCGCAACTCAAGGTGCGCGGGCTTGAAGCCTTGCGTGTCGTGGACGCCTCGGTGATGCCGACACTGATTGGTGGCAACACCAATGCCCCAACCATCATGATCGCCGAAAAGGCCGCCGACATGATCAGGGCTGCCTGATCGGAGCTCCAGGCCGCGGCGCCCAGGGAAAACGTTACGCGCTTGCCCTGGAAAACCGTTCACACTTCTCCTGGAATTGCTTAAGCCGCCGCCCGTGCCTCGCGGAACGACACCAGCTTGCGGCGGTTTTCGTCCCACAATGCCAGTTTGACGCAGCGCAGGCTTTCGAGCAGCGTAACCCGGCCTATGTCGCGCAACTCGGGATAATCCCGCAGCACTTCCTGCAACCGGTAGCACGGCACCTTGGCCGAGAGGTGATGGACGTGATGGACACCGATGTTGCCGGTGAGCCAGTTCAGCACCGGCGGAAGGTCGTAATACGACGATCCGTGCAAGGCGGCGTGCTGGAATTCCCAGTCGGCATCCTTCGCCCATTCTGTTTCCTCGAACTGGTGCTGGACGTAGAACAGCCAGATGCCGGCCGAACCGGCGAGGATGACGATCGGCAGGTGAACCACCAGGAAAGCGCCCGGGCCGACGAACCAGATAAGGACGGCTGCTGCGACCGCGATGCCAAGGTTGGTGGTCATCGACGACACCCAAGGGGTCAGGCCGCCGCGCATCATGCCGACGGGTAGCCTCTGCTCGAAGATGAAAAGCCAGATAGGACCGAGCCCGAACATTACCAGCGGATGACGATAGAGACGATAGGCGAGGCGGCCCCGCCACGACATCTGCCGGTATTCTGCAACCGTCAGCGTCCGGATGTCGCCCATGCCGCGTTCGTCAAGATTGCCGGCGCTGGCGTGGTGCGTCGCGTGGGCGCGCCGCCAGCAATCGTAGGGCGTCAGCGTCAGGATGCCGAGCGCGCGGCCAATCCAGTCGTCCGCGTAACGATTGGCGAAGAAGGAGCCGTGGCCGCAATCGTGCTGGATCATGAAGATGCGCACCAGAAACCCGGCCGCGGGGAGGATGAGGACCAGTCCCCACCAATGGCCATAGGCATAGGCCGCCGAAGACAGCCCCCAGAGTATGGCGAATGGAATGAGGGTGATGGCGAGCTCGACGGCGCTGCGTCGCCTGTCAGGCTTCTTGTAGCGGGCGAGAATCTTCAACCAGGCGCGCTTGCTGTTGGCGACCGCCTCAGGGGAAATCATGTTCATCAGGAAGCATAGGCGGGGTGCCTCACCGCCGCAAGGCAACATCACGCAAAATTACTGTGCGTAATTGTCGCGTGGCTTAGCGATCGAGCCTGCCAACCCGCCAAATCGACCTGCTGATGGCTCTGAGCGTCCGTTTTCCGCTGGTCGATCGCTATTCGCGATCGAGGATAGGGCAGCCGCGCTCGGTGCCAAAAGTCACGCGCACGCGGTCGCCGCCTGTCTGCCGCGGACCGTGATCTCCCAGCGGCCGACGGACTCTATCCTTGCGCGGCGGATGCCCATTCGGTCTGCCTTGTCGAGAGCCCGGTCTTCCGTGCAGCCTCGTTGACGGCGGTCGCGCCGATCGTCGCGACGGGGGCCTTCGCAATCGTCGTAGGCGGGGTCGCAATCTTCCATGAGCTTCAGTCGCGGGCCATGTTTGCCCAATTGCAGCTGCAGATTGTCTGCTTGTGCCGGAAAGGCCGCCAAGGTGATGGCGCCGAGGCCGACAAACGCTATCAGCGATGAGGTGATTGAAACCTTGCGCATTTACGTCCTCCATTGAACCACAACACATCTATCCTTAGATGGTTCGGCTTTCCCCGGCTATTGCCGATAGGAGGTTTGCTGCCAAGATCGATTGCTGCGTTACGGCCGGCGCCAGCCGATGTCACCGCGCTCCGCCCCATCGAGGCGGTCGAGCAGTTCTCTGAACCGATCGGGAATGTCGGCCTCGGTGCGGAAGGCCGGCAAGGTGCGCAGAAAGCGGGTCACCGCCTCGGCGCCGAACTGGCGCCTGATCTCGATGGCCAGCCCGTCTGCCTTTTCGCCCATGTTGCGGGTCATCATCTCAAAATCCTGTGTCGGCTTCGAAACTCCTGCAGCAAGAGAATGGTTCCCCCATCATGCCTGTATGGCAAGCAAAGCCAGCGGTTAAGGTAAAATTTGAATTAAAGTCGAAATGTCTTGCCTGTCATTGCCCGGCCTTGGCCGGCGGCTTCCATAGTCGCTTACCCCTTGATTTTTGGCCGCCAAACATCGATATCGGGCACAAAATCCACATCATTCGAGATTGACGGGAAACGGCGATGAGCGACCAGGCAAAAGACGAACGCGCGCCCGATGAAGTCGAGGCGACCGAGCCCGCAGCCGAGCGCACGGAAGGCAGCACCGACGGCGACTATGAAGCCCTTGTGCGGCTGCTGAAGGAAAATGAAGAGTTGAAGGACCGCGCGCTGCGCGTGGCGGCCGATATGGAAAACCTGCGTCGCCGCACGGCGCGCGATGTGCACGATGCGCGCACCTACGCGGTGGCGAATTTCGCCCGCGACATGTTGTCGGTGTCGGACAATCTGCGCCGCGCGCTGGATGCGATTCCCGCCGAGGCCAAGGCATCGGGTGACGCCGGCTTCAAGGCGCTGATCGAAGGCGTCGACCTCACCGAGCGCGCCATGCTGTCGGCGCTGGAACGGCATGGGGTCAAGAAGCTCGCGCCGGAAGGCGAGAAGTTCGATCCCAATTTCCACCAGGCGATGTTCGAAGTGCCAAATCCGGATGTCCCGGCCAACACCGTGGTCCAGGTCGTGCAGCCGGGGTATTCGATCGGCGACCGCGTGCTGCGCCCGGCCATGGTCGGCGTCGCCAAGGGTGGTCCGAAGTTCGCCGCCGCTGAAGCACCGGTTGAGCCGGGGCCGGTGAACGAGCAGGCTGAGAAGGATGCGTAGTTAGGGCAGTAAGGGAGTAAGGGAGTAAGGAAGCGTACCAACGGTGCGGCTTTGTGATAAACATACTCTCCTATTCTCCTCTTCCCTTACTCCCCTGGTCTGCATGAATGCCATCGCGCTTCTCGACTATGCCGGTGTCGCCGTCTTCGCGGCGACCGGGGCGCTGGCGGCTTCGCGTAAGCAACTCGACATCATCGGCTTCCTGTTCCTGGCCAGCGTCACCGGGATAGGCGGTGGCACGCTTCGCGACGTTATCCTCAACCTGCCGGTTTTCTGGGTCGCCAACTCCGGCTATGTGCTGGTCTGCGCCGCGGTTGCGGTGCTGGTCTTCTTCAGCGCGCATCGTGTCGAATCGCGCTGGAAGTGGCTGCTCTGGCTCGACGCCATCGGGCTCGCCGCCTTTTCGGTGATGGGCGCGGCCAAGGGGCTTGCGATTACCGGCTCGCCGGTCGTGTCCGTCATCACCGGCGTGCTCACCGCCACTTTCGGCGGCATTTTGCGCGATCTCCTGGCCGGCGAGCCATCGGTGCTGCTCAGGCCCGAAATCTACGTCACGGCGGCCCTTGCAGGTGCCGGCCTCT
The DNA here is from genome assembly GCF_004022985.1 of Mesorhizobium sp. M7A.F.Ca.ET.027.02.1.1. Classification (NCBI taxonomy): domain Bacteria; kingdom Pseudomonadati; phylum Pseudomonadota; class Alphaproteobacteria; order Hyphomicrobiales; family Phyllobacteriaceae; genus Mesorhizobium; species Mesorhizobium sp. M7A.F.Ca.ET.027.02.1.1. The sequence continues at coordinate 12,244 of NZ_RZOL01000079.1, forward strand.
ACACGCTTGGCGATCTTGCCGGACTGCCGCCGCTCGCCTCGAACCTCGCCGGCTTTGCGGCGGCGTTCCTCGTGCGCGGTGGTGCGCTCAAATTCGGCTGGTCGTTTCCGTCCTACAAGAGCCGACCCGGCAGGCGGCCGGAGGATATTTTGTGAAAGGAAGCGAATAGCGAATAGAGAGTAGCGAATAGGGGTTGAGCGAGATAGCTCCCGCTATTCGCCAGCGTCACGCAGCGAAGCGCTGGGCTTCGCCGCCATAATAGTTGACGTAGCGTGCGCCGATCTCCTTGACCGGCATCACGACGAACACATCGACCGTCGAGAATTCGCGATCGATGACGCAACCATCGCCGATGCGGGCACCGACGCGCAGATAGCCCTTGACCAAAGGCGGCATCGCGGCGATCGCCGCCTTGGCATTGACGGCCTCGATCGGCATCAGATCCATCGAGCAATAGCGCCCGGACACCGCGCGCACGTCCCAGGCCGAATTCGTCCGGCAGTGGTGGGCGAGGTAGGTGAGCGCCTCGGCATGCGCCGCCGGCACGGTGCCGTGAAAGGACGCGCAACCGGTCATCACACCGATTTCGTAATGGTTGATGTAGGCCCAGATGCCTTGCCACAGCGCCTCGATGGTGCGCTTCGAGCGGTATTCCGGCAAAACACAGGAGCGGCCGAGTTCAAGGAAACGCTGGCCGGGGTGGCGGGCGATGAGCTTGGTCAGCTCGAATTCACCTTCGGAATAGAAGCCACCGGCCGTGGCCGCGATTTCTTGCCGCAGCAGCCGATATGTGCCGACGATGCGGCGATGTTCGGGACCGGAAAGCGTGGTGTCCAAAACCAGCAGATGGTCGCAGAGCGGATCGAACCGATCGGCGTCCCGGCGGTCATGGGCCTGGAACAGGTCCTTCCTGGCGCCAAGTTCGTCGTAGAACACCCGGTAGCGCACTTCCTGCGCGGCCGCGATCTCGGCCTCGTTGCGAGCGAGCCGCACTTCAAGATTGCCTATACGGCCCAGCGCCGCGCCCTTTATGACGGAATCGACGTTACGTCCGGCAAGCAAGGCGCTGCTGGCGTTCGGCCGAGTGTCACATTCCGGCATAACTGTATGCACGAGTGATTCTCCTTCGAGCCATCCCTCTTGGCACGGGGATACGGTGTAGGTGCAACAGGATTGTGACAGTACCGTGATACGACGTCATGGGCAATACTTCGTCGGCTGGCGAATACGATCAACCGGCTACGTTTAAGTGATCGCCCGTGCGGAATGGGCGGTGGAAAGCTCAGGCCGCGACGACCTGCCCCTCGACGGCATTGACCAGCGCTTCGGGGTCGAGCGGCTTGGTGACAAAGCCGCTGGCGCCATGGGCCAACACCGCATGGCGGGTCTTTTCCTGGCTGTCGGCCGACAGCACCATGATCGGCACGGGCCGCACGGCACTTTCTTCCTCATGGCGGCGGATGGCGGCAATCGCGTCCAGCCCGTCCATGACCGGCATGTGCAGATCCATCAAGACCACGTCGAAGCGGTCCTTGTGCGCGGCGCCGGTTACAGCCTCGACGGCGGCCTTGCCGTTGCCGACCACCTTGACGCGATGCCCGGCCTTTAGCAGCGTCGCGCGAGCCAGCATGGCGTTGATGTCATTGTCCTCGGCGATCAGCACCGACAGGCCGCGCTGGCGGTTGCCGACGGCCCGCAGCGACGGTGCGCCGCGCTTTTCCGGCGGCGGGCCGAGGCTCGGAGCATGGCTGCTCAACAGAACACGCAGAAGTGTTCCGCCACGCACCGGCCTGGCCAGGAAGGTTGCGTAGCCGCTGGCACGGAACTCGCCAAGCATGCCGCGATCGGTCGGCGCGATCAGCGTGATCGCCTCACAGTCCGAGAAACCGCTCTGCCGCAGGCGCTTGAGCAGCCTTCCGTCGCCTTCTTCCATCGCTGCATCGACCAGGATCGCATCGCAGCCGGCGGCGAAAGGCGCGGCCTGTGCGGCAGTGGTGGCGATGTCGACCGCGCCGCCATTGGCGCGGATGGTGCGGGCGATGGCGTCGGCCTCGACGGCGTTCTTCGACAGGATCACCGCGCGTCTGCCCGAGAGAGCATTCTGGTGACCCTGCGGCGCTTCGGTGGCCGCTGTCGCAGGGATTTCGAAGACGAATTCGGATCCTTGGCCGAGCCGGCTGGATACCGAGATCGTGCCGCCCATGGCGGCCACCAGGCGTCTGGAGATGGCAAGGCCGAGGCCGGCCCCGCCATGGGTGCGTGTCGACGTGCCGTCGGCCTGCTCGAACTCCTCGAAAATGCGCTCCAGGTCGGCATCACGCAGGCCCGGACCGGTATCGGCGATGGTGAAGCATATGCGGTCGCTGGTTTCGGTGCGTGCGCGTGCTATGCTCACCAGCACGCCGCCGCTGTCGGTGAACTTGATGGCGTTGCCGATGAGGTTGAGAAGCACCTGCCTGACCTTGCCCGGATCGGCGGTGATCAATTGCGGTACGTCGGGTTCGACATGGCAACCCAGCCCGATATCCTTGGCGAAGGCGCGCGCTGCCAGCAATTCGATGATGTTGTCGGCGATCTCGCGCACCGACATCGGCTGCGGCTCGGGGTCGAAGCGCCCGGCTTCGATCTTGGAATAGTCGAGAAGATCCTCGATCAGGGCAAGCAATGCGCTGGCCGAGGTCGAGACGGCGCCTACATAGGTCTGCTGCTCCGGCGACAGGCTGGTGTCGGCGAGCAACCTGGCCATGCCCATGATGCCGTTCATCGGGGTGCGGATTTCATGGCTGACGGTGGCGAGGAAGCGCGATTTGGCCTGGCTGGCATATTCGGCCCGTTCGCGTGCGGTGATCAGCGAGGATTCAGCGCGTTTGCGGGCGGTGATGTCGCGGGCGATGGCGCGGTGCGAAACCGCGCCGCTATCCTTGTCGCGCACCGACAGTTCGATCCACGAGAACCAGCGCTGCCCGCTCGGCGTGCTGACAGAGACATCGGTGGAACTCAGGCACTCATGGTCGGAAAAGGCGGCATCGGGAACCATGCCGACCTCGATGCCCAGTTCCGCCAGGGTCTTGCCGGCGAGGTCGCGCTGGTCGATCTCGACGAGATCGGCGAAGACCTTGTTGGCATAGACGATGTAGCCGTCGCGGTCGCGATGGATGACGAGATCGCCAAGCGCGTCGATCAGGCCGCGAAAGCGCTCGTCGCTCTCCTGCATCTCCCACATGCGGTCGGCCAGCGTCTCGATCTCGGCGCGGCTGCGGGCAGTGGTTTCGTCAAGAAGGGCGGAGGTGCGATGTTCGCTCCGCCTGGCGCGCAAATGCAGGGCAAGGCCGGCAAGGCCGGTTGCCAGCAATGCGACGCTGATGAAGATCGGTGCCCCGGTCAGATGCGCCAGCCCGGCTACCAACACGATGGCGACAAATGTCAGAAAGGGCAGGCTTTCGCGCCTGGAGAATTCCGGCTCGGGCACCAGCGGCGGCGCGGCGACGAAGCGCCGCGTCGACGCCGGCGGGAGCACCGCATCGACGTCGTCGCCAGTGTCCGCCTGTTGGCTGCCGGATTCCGCGATCATGCGAAATCCTTGCCAGACAGAGATTATGGAAAATTGCGGCGGATCGTTCGAATTTTAGCGGATGAGCGATTTTTGCCGAAGCGCGTCGGGTTTGCCGCCATATCTGGCGATTTTATCCGCCCTTCCGGCAGTTGGGCGGAGTCACATATCCACGACGACGCGGCCGCGGATCTTGCCGTCGACGATGTCGCGCGCGGCATCGACGATGCCGTCGAATCCGATGGTGCTGGACAGGCTGGTGAGCTTCCGCAGATCGAGGTCGGTGCCGATGCGGCGCCATGCCTCGAGGCGGACTGCTTTCGGCGCCATCACTGAATCGATGCCGAGCAATGAGACGCCGCGCAGGATGAAGGGCGCGACGCTGGTCGGCAGGTCCATGCCGCCGGCCAGGCCGCAGGCGGCGACCGCACCGCCATAGGAGGTCATCGACAGCACATTGGCCAGCGTGTGGCTACCGACTGCGTCGATGCCGCCGGCCCAGCGCTCCTTGGCCAGCGGCTTGGCCGGCTGGGCAAGCTCGTCGCGCGATATCACTTCGGCGGCGCCAAGGTCGATCAGGAAGGGGCTTTCGGCATTGCGGCCGGTGGAAGCAATGACATGGTAGCCGAGGCTGGACAGGATCGAGACCGCTACCGAGCCGACGCCGCCGGCCGCCCCCGTCACCACCACCGGGCCGCGATCGGGCAGGATGCCGTGCCGTTCCAGGGCCATGACGCAGAGCATGGCGGTGTAGCCTGCGGTGCCGACGGCCATCGCGTCATGCGGGCTGATGCCTTGCGGCAGCGGCACCAGCCAGTCGCCCTTGACGCGGGCACGGCCTGCATAGGCGCCGAAATGGGTTTCGCCGACGCCCCAGCCGTTCAGAATGACCTTGTCTCCGGTGCGCCAGTCGGGATGCGAGGACGAGACGACGGTGCCGGCGAAATCGATGCCCGGCACCAGCGGCCAGTGGCGGATCACCGGCGCCTTGCCCGTGATCGCCAGGCCATCCTTGTAGTTCACCGTCGTTGCCTCGATCGCGACGGTGACATCGCCTTCCATCAGGTCGGCCTCGGTGAGATCGGTTACGTTGACCGACTGCTTTTTCTCGGCGTCACGCGAAACGAGGATGGCTTTGAAGGTTTCGGACATGTCTTTCTCCGAGATCTTGTTTGGCGACATGAACTGTGCGGCGATGGCCGCACGGGGTCAATCCTTGGAAGGCCTGGCTTTGGGTTCGCGTCCCCAGCCGAACAGCTCGTCGAAGACGACCAGTGCCGCGCCCACCGAAATGAAGGCGTCGGCAAGGTTGAAGACGGCGAAGGACCACACCGGCGTGTGGAACAGGATGTAGTCGATGACGTGGCCGTAGACGGCGCGGTCGATCAGATTGCCCAGAGCGCCACCGACGATCAGCGCAAAGCCGGTGCGGGCAAGGATCTGGGACGGCGCGATCCGCGTCGCCAGAAACAGCACGAAGGCAACGACGACAAGCGAGATGACGATCAACCCGGTGTCGCCGAAGGACGAGAACATCGAGAAGGCGATGCCGGTGTTGTAGGTGCGGAACAGCGCCAGGAAGGGCAGCAGATCAACCTTCTCCTGAAAAGGCAGATCGGCCTCGACCAGTGGATAAAATACCTGGTCGAGCGCGATGGCCGCGACGACGAGCAGTGCGTAGGGAGACCATGATCTCACGGGCGGGCAACCTTCATTGCTGGTCCAGGATTGGCTCGAGCTTGAGCGCGCCGCGCCGGATCTCGAACAGCATGATGCCGGTGGCAACGGCCAGATTGAGCGAATCGGCACGACCGGCTTGCGGAATCCTGAGCAGCCTGTCGCAGCTCGCAGCCAGGCTTTCGGGCAGTCCCTGCTGCTCGTTGCCCATCATCAGCAGCACGGGCCCGCGTGAAAAATCGACCGAGCGGTAGTCGACGGCGCCTTTCAGGTGGGTGCCGGCGACGAGCCCTGAGAAGCCGCCTCGCCAGGCAAGGAAAGCCTCGGTTGTCGCCTTGGCCACCGGCACGGCAAAGATCGAACCCATGGTGGCGCGCACCGTTTCCACGGAGAACGGATCAGTGGTATCGCCGACCAGGATGACGCCTTTGGCGCCGACTGCATCGACGGTGCGGATGACGGTGCCGAGATTGCCGGGATCGCGTACCCGGTCGAGAGCCACCCAGACGTCGCCATCGTCGGCGCGCACATCCTTCAAGGCGAGGAATTTTTGCGAAAAGACGCCCACCACCATTTGCGGATTGTCGCGACGGGTGATGGCCACCAGCACCTTTTCCGACACTTCGAGCACCATGCCGCCGGCGGCAACCGTGCGTGCGGCCACCTTCTCCACCGCCGCGTTGCCGCGCCCGGCCTTGGCGAAAACCAATGTCCTGATCTGCCAGCCGAGATCGAGCGCATCGATAACCAGCTTCAACCCTTCGGCCATGAAGGCGTTCTGCTGGTCGCGGAATTTCTTCTGAGCGAGCGCCTTGATGTCCTTGACCAGCGGATTGGCGAGGCTGGTGACCTCCTTCACCTGGCCAGGTGCGCCTGCATGCCGCTCGTTCATTCAGCCACCCAGCGCGAAAACAATGAGGTCGAGAGCGCCCGGCCGGCGGACTTTTCACGGATGATCAACTCACCCGATTCAATCTTGCCGCCCATGCCGGCAAACGTATCGCGCATCAAGGCGTGGATGGCGAAGAAGGAGGCGCGGATCGAATAGGCGGTCAGCACCACGGCAAGCGGCTTCGGCGTCAGGATCGCCCGGCAGAGATCGGTCAAATCGGGCAGGTCCTCGAACAATTGCCAGACCTCGCCCTTGGGGCCACGGCCATAGGCCGGCGGGTCGAACAGGATGATGTCGTAGCGGCTGCCGCGGCGCTCCTCGCGCTCGGCGAATTTGACCGCGTCGTCGACGATCCAGCGGATCGGCTTGCTGCCGAGGCCGGCCATCTCCTGGTTTTCACGGGCCCAGCCGATCGCTTTCTTCGAGGCATCGACATGGGTGACCTCGGCGCCGGCGCGAGCCGCCACCAATGAGGCGAGACCGGTATAGCCGAACAGGTTCAGCACCTTGACCGGCCGCTTCGCCGCCGCGATCAGCCCGGCCATGTGATCCCAATGGGAGGCCTGCTCGGGAAAGACGCCGACATGACGAAACGAGGTGAAACGGCCGAGATAGTCGATGCCGTCATGCTTCATCGGCCAGGTCTCGCCGAGCGGCAGCTTGGGGAAACGCCAGCGGCCGATGCCCTCCTCGTCGGTGTCGCCGGTGAAGACGGCGTCGGCACGCTCCCATTCCTTTGCCGGCAAGGCCTTTTGCCAGATCGCCTGGCCCTCGGGCCGCACGATACGGTAGGGGCCATATTGTTCGAGCTTTTGGCCGGTGCCGCTGTCGAGCAGCGCATAATCGGCATTGGGCGCCACTTCCAGGATCACGGGAAGATGTTCGGCGGGCAGAGCGCCTTCGCGGCGGGCCAGGATGCGCGGCGCCGAGTTCGGTTCGGAACGACTTTCCGTCTTCGCCTCATGGCGCTCGCGCGGTGGCGCTTCCGGTCTGGCGGGAGCGCCACCGCGCGAGCGCC
>NZ_RZOL01000007.1:0-49100 GCF_004022985.1 Mesorhizobium sp. M7A.F.Ca.ET.027.02.1.1
AGCCTGCCCTGCCCCGTGTCGAAGACACGAAGCGCTGCATCGTCGCGAAGCAGGATCGTCGGGGCGGCGCCCATCAGAGGAGCCTTCGCAGAAAGGCGGCGACATCGGGGGCTTCGTCGGCGGACAGGCCGTGGGTGACAAGCGGTCCGTCGAAGCCCGCTGCCTTTAGCCGTGCAACAAAATCCGGAAAATCGACAATGCCTTGTCCTGATGTGGCAAAGCGACCGTCACCATGACGGTCCTTGGCATGCGCCATGGCGATGTGGCCGGCGGCCTCGTCGATCGCGGCGGCAACGATAGCGCGCGCCTCGCCGGGCGTGGCGTGTTCGAACAGGTTTGCCGGATCGAGCACGATCTTCAGATGCTTCGATCCCATCTCGGCGATCAGCCGGGTCGCATCCCTGGCCGAGGTGACGATGTTGGCCTGCTCAGGCTCGATGCCGAGATCGACACCGGCACCTTCGGCCAGCGCCAGCGCCTTCGCCATCTCGGCGGCCATGTCGGACCAGGCGGCCGGATCGGCATTGTCGGGATGATAGGCCCACTGATCGGCGGCGTTGCGCGAGCCGGTGCAGAGCGTGACCAGCGGGATGCCGAGGGCAGCAGCAGCCTCGATGACAACGGCGAGGCGCCTGAGGCCGTCGTCGCGCACGGCTTTGTCGGGATGCGCCATGTTGTAGGTGCCCGACAGTGCTGCGAGTGAAACGCCGTTCGACTGCGCGGCGGCACGGACGGAGGCGATGGCGTCCGCCGGCACAGCATCCGGCATCGACGGCAGGCCGGCACAGGCCAGATTGAACTGCGTCGTCTCATAGCCAGCTTGCCGCACCGCAGCCAGCACGGCTGCCGGATCGGTGCCGGCAAAGGTCTTGGCGAAAATGCCGAGACGCATCACACCGCCCCCGACACCGAGGCGAGTTCGACTCGCTCGCCTGATACCACCGAACGCGCGATGGCGACCATGGCGCGGATCGAGGCGATGCCGTCCTCGACATTGGCGCCACGCATCGGCGTGCCGTTCAGCACCGTGTCGGCAAGACCTTCCAACTGGCGGCGGAAGAAATGGCCATCGGCGCCGAGCGGCTTGTGGGCCGTGGCGGTCTTCTCGTGAAATATCTCCACCTCGCTGGCGCGGAAGTACCAAGGGTTGAATGTCCTGGCGATAACGGAGCCGTTCTCGCCATAGAGCTGAAAACCTTCGTGCCAGTCCATGCGCACGGCAACCGTCAGGTCGAGATGGCCGAGCGCGCCGCTGGCGAACTCGGTTTCGACGAACCAGCAATAGGCGCCGAATTTCTCATTGAGGCGGGCGCGCACGGCGACGATATCGCCGCACAGGAAACGCGCCGTGTCGACGAGATGCGAGCCATGGGCCAGCATGAAGTATTGCCTGAGATCGGCCTTGGGATTTCCGGCTGGCTTCCTGGCTAGCCTGCTGGTGACGGGCAGCGGCTGCACGGCATCGGTGTTGGTGTAGCGATGGGTGGAATCGCAGTACCAGGCCTTCAGCGCCAGCACTTCGCCGATCTCGTCGCGAACGAAGTTGCGCGCGGTCTCCAGTGCCGGATCGAAGCGCTTCATGTGCCCGACCTGCAGGATCTTGCCCGAGCGCCTGACCGCTTCGGCCAGCGCCTCGCCTTCCTCAACCGAGGTGCCGATCGGCTTTTCACAGAGAACATGCTTGCCGGCGTTGAGCGCCCTGATCGACATCGGCACGTGATAGGCGTCCGACGTGGCGACGATCACCGCTTCCAGCTCAGGATCAGCGAGCATTGCCTCATAGTCGGAATACATCTTCTGCGGCTCATAGGTCGCGCCCATGCGGGCAAGCATATCGGGTGCCGCATCGCAGATGGCGTAAAGGTCGGCATTGCCAGCTTTCACGCAGGATTCCAGATGCGCGAACTGCGCGATGGGGCCGCAGCCGAGCACGCCGACCCTGAGGCGTCTGTCCTGTTTCTTGATCATCGTCTCGTTCTTCAGGCGCCGTAGCTGCGCATAGTCTGGCGGTTGGTCTTGACCGCGCCGGCAGGATCGGCGGCGGCCGTTTCGGATTCTTCCTCCAGCACCAGCCAGCCGTTGAAGCGCGGTGCGGTGTTGGCGATCTCGATGACCGCAGGCGTGTCGCAGACGCCCTTGCCGAGCATGGCCCAGGTGCCGTTGGCATAGACGTCCTTGAGGTGGATGTAGCGGATGCGGTCGCGGTAGGTGCGCAGCGTATCGGACATGTCCTTGTGGCCGCGCAGGATATGGCCGGTATCCGGTACCCAGCCGACCAGGTCAGGGTCGAGCAAGGCAAAGATCGTGTCGTAGTCGGCGCGGTCGAACAGCAGCGTGTTGTGGTGGGAGCTAGGATGCAGGGCAACCTGGACGCCGGCCTTGCGTCCGAGTTCGCCGGCCTTGTTGTAGACCTCGGCGGCGATGGCGAACTTATCCTCGCGCGGGCCGTCGGACACCACCGTGGCCGAGCCCATCGATACCAGCGCATTCGGGAAGGCGGCGGCGAAATCGATCCAGCGCTTGGCGGTTTCGAGGTCGGCGCCGATCTCCTCCTTCAGCGTAAAACCACTGTTCGAGCCAAAGGCGAAGGAAACCAGCGTCAGCCCCGACGCCTTCAGCGCGGCGGCGAACTCCTCCGGCTTGTCGCCATAATGTCCGATCATGGTGTCGGTGATCTCGATGCCGGCATAGCCACCATCGGCGATCGCCTTCAGCAGATCGTCGGGGCCGCCGGTAAACCGGTCTCCCAGCATTTCCCAGGTGAAGGTCTGGCAGCCGACTTTGAGGTCTTTCACGTTCATCCTTTCATTCCTTGATATCGCCTATTGCTTGATGCCACCCTGAGTCGCCGTGGGATGGACATCCTACTTGACCGAGCCCGCGGTCATGCCGGCGAGGAAGTACCTCTGGGCAACGAGGTAGATGAGCAAGAGCGGTAGCGAGCCGAGCACGCTCATCGCCATCATCTGGTTCCATTCGAAGGCATGCTGCCCCATCAACAGCTGGATGCCGATCGGGACGGTGCGCATGGACGTCGATTTCGTCAGCGTCAGCGCAAAGAGAAATTCGTTCCAGCACAACAGGAAGGTGTAGACCGACGTCGCCACGATACCAGGCAGTGAAATCGGGACAATCACCCGCCAAAGCGCTGTCCAACTGGAGCCGCCATCGACAGCCACGGCTTCATCGAGATCGCGGGGCAAGGTGTTCAGATATCCCGTCATCAGCAGGATCGCGTAGGGCAGCGTAAACACCAGGTAAGTCAGGATCAGTGCGACGTAGGTATCGAAGATGCCGTATGAGACGACGAGCCCGAAGAAGGGGATCAAAAGTGTGATCGGCGGAATCGTCTGCGTGCTGATGATGATTGTGTTGAGGCTGCCCTTGCCGCGGAAGTTGAAGCGGCTGAACCCGTAGGCCGCCAGCAAGGCGATCAGCACCGTCAGCACAGTCACCGCTCCCGCCACGAAATAGCTGTTGAAGAAGAAGCGCAGCTTTACCGGGTCGCCAAGGATGGCTGCATACGCTTCCAGCGTGAAGGCCTTTGGCAGGATGGTTGGTGGCAGGGCAAAGATTTCGGTATTCGATTTGAACGAACTGCTCAGCATCCAGTAGATCGGGAATGCCGCGAAAAAGAGCCCCGCTGCAAGCGCTACATGGAGCGCGACGGTGATCAGCCTGTCTTTCGGCGTATGCCTTTTCCTCATGATGACTACCGAGCCTTCTGATAGCGAATATAGAACAGCGTCAGGCCGAGAGAGATCAACAAGATGACCACGGCGCTCGCCGAAGCCTGCGACAGGTTGTAGCTCGAAAACGCCAGCTTGTAGGTGTAGGTGCTGAGGACCTCGGTCGAGTAGATCGGGCCACCGCCCGTCGTTATCCAGATTAACGGGAAGACCTGCATGGTCCAGATGAAGTCGAGCAGCGAGATGCTGATGATGATCGGCATCAGCTGCGGAATGGTGATGAAGATCAGCTTCTGGTAGGCTTTCGCCCCGTCGATATCGGCAGCCTCGTAGAAATCCTTGGGAATGCCCTGCAAACCCGCGAGCAGGCTGACCATGAAGAGCGGATAGCCCGCCCAGATGTTGGCAAAGGTGACGGCGTGCAGCGCGGTCTCAGGCGAGGAAAACCATTCGACCTTGGAACCGATGATGCCGATTTGCATGAGAATGCTATTCACGACACCGTTCGGCTCGAGCAGCAGGCGCCAGATCACGGCGATAATCACCGCGGTGAACAGCCAAGGCAGTATATAGAGCACGCGCAGGATATTGCGCAGCGTCGGATTGATGCGGTCGCTGTTCAGCATGAGCGCGAAGGCCATGCCGATGGTCATGTGGAAAATGACACTCATGCATGTGAAGTAGAGCGTGTGCCACAGCGAAGCCCAGAACACGGGGTCGTCGAAGATCGCCTGGTAGTGTTTCAGTCCGGCAAAGGATGGGTCGCGACGCAGCACCGCGCTGTTCTGGAACGAGTAGCCAATCACCGTCACCATCGGCAGCAGCATCAGAAGCCCGATTATGAGCAGCGAGGGCGACAGATAGAGGTAGGGTGCGACCGCTCGTTTGAGCTTATGGTGGGAACGCTTTTGCCGGGTCATGTGCCAACCTTGGGATACGCCTTCAAGAGAAGGTAAGCTTCAAAAACAGGTCCACTCAAATTGCCGATCCGTTGTTGCCGGGTGGCCTGCCCGAAGTCAGGCCACCCGGTCGAAGATAGCAAACGGGAACAGGCCGATCAGAATTTCGCCATCCAGCCCTTCTGAGCGGCGGCGGCTGCTTGTTCCGGAGACTGCTCGCCGGCGAGCATCTTTTGGGCTTGCACGTCGAACTGGGTCATCAGGTCTTCTGCCACCGGCAGGCCCGTGAACTCATTGGCGAGATAACCGGTCTTGAAGATTTCAAAAGCCTTGCCGAAAGCCTTGTCCGAGGTCACGAAATCGGGCTTGGCGTTGACGTTGCCTGGGAAGGCGTTTGCAAGCGACACGAGCTTGGCGTTCACCTTTTCACTCATCACATATTGGACGAGTTTCCAGGCCTCTTCCTGATGTTTCGAGGCAGCAGAGATGCCGATGCCCCAGGAGGCATAGGGAAGGCCGCGCTTGCCGGTATAGTTTTCCACGACCGGGACCGGAATGAGGTCGAAGTTCAGCTTGGGATTGCGCTTGCGGATGAGGTTCACATGCGCGAGCGAGTCGATCATCATCCCGACGCGGTTGTTGACGAACTCCTCGACCTTTTCCTGCTCGGTCTTGGTGGCGATGCCGGGCGAGATGGTTCCGGCGTCGTTGAGAGATTTGACGAAGGTGAGCATATCCACCACCGGTTTGCCCTCAAGGTCCGGCTTGCCGTTCGCCATCATCGACTGACCCGAAGCCCAAACCCACGACATCATGTCGTTTTGAACGCCGGATGGCGTTTGCAGCGAGAGGGGCAGCACCCAGCCATACTGATTCTTGTCGGCGATCGTCATCTTCTTGGCGGCTTCGAGAAACTCCGCACGGGTCGACGGCAGCTTGGTCACGCCTGCCTGGGCAGCAAGGTCCAAATTCACGAAGACCGGATAGACGAAGGAAGCCACGGGAAACATCACCGCCTTGCCGTCCACCTTGACGATGTCCGCGACCTGGCTCTTGTCGAAACCGCTCGCATCCATCATCGGATTCATGTCGGCGAGTGCGCTCTGCGCATTCAGATTGTTCACCCAGGCACCGTCGAGACCGACGACGTCGCTGAGCGTTCCGGTTGCAGCACCAACCGAGATCTGGTCACGCGTGGTCGCGTAGGGGCCGCTGACCAGCGTCACTTTGATTCCGGGATTTGCGGCCTCGAAGTCATCCATGATTGCCCTGAGCGAGCCGGCCGGCAATTCGGGCTCCCACCATTGGGTGAATTCCAGCGTCGTATCCGCCATGGCGCCGGTTGCGCCGAGCAACCATGCGGCCGCGGCTATTTTCAGCATCGCGGGTTTAATACGAAACGTCATTCTCTCCTCCTTCTTTATATTCGCCCGCACAATGCGGCCGATCGTCTGGTTATTCAGAAGTCTTCTTACGCAGGCGCCTCACCCTCACCCGCGGGTCTTCGCTGATACTCAGATTGCCAGATGCGTCTCCGGGTCGAAGTAATGGAGCTTGGTATCATCCAGGGCCAACCTGATTTCCGAGCCGGAACGGACTGTGCTGGTCGGTTCGAATTTCGCCACCGCATTCGACGCCAGGCCGAAATCCTGCACCGCGTCAGGGTCGCCGGAGTCCACCCGGACCGCGTCGATGTCGAGATGGACGATTTGTTCGGATCCAAGTTCTTCGATCGAGGTCACCTTTGCCGGTATCGTCTGATACTTGCGGCCGGATTCGAGGCTGCTGTCATAGAGATCCTCCGGTCGTATGCCGAACACGACCTTGCGCCCCGCATACGACTTCAAGCCCGGCCTGCGCACGAAGGCTGCATCCTGCAGCCGGATGGCCAGGGCGCCGGACATCAGTTCGTCGCCCGTCAGGGTCGCCTCGAAAAGGTTCATCGAAGGAGACCCGATGAAGCCGGCAACGAAGGCGTTCACCGGCGATTCATAGAGTCTCTTGGGTGTGTCGACCTGCTGCAGCACGCCGCCTTTCAACACCGCGACCCTGTCGCCCATCGTCATGGCTTCGGTTTGGTCGTGGGTCACATATATGGTCGTTACGCCGAGCTGCTTTTGCAGACTGGTGATTTCGGCGCGCATTTGAACACGCAGTTTCGCATCCAGATTGGAAAGCGGTTCGTCCATGAGAAAGGCTGCCGGCTCGCGCACCATGGCGCGGCCCATGGCAACCCTTTGACGCTGCCCGCCTGAAAGGTTCGCGGGTTTGCTGTCCAGCAGAGACGTCAGTTGAAGGGTTTTGGCGATCTCGTCCACGCGCTTTTTGCGCTCGGCCTTCGGCTTGCCTGCCAGCCGCATCGAAAAGCCGATGTTTTCGAACACCGTCATATGCGGGTAGAGGGCGTAGCTCTGGAAGACCATCGCGATGTCGCGGTCCTTGGGCGGCATGTCGACGACGTCGACACCGCCGATCCGAAGGCTGCCGCTGGTGACGTCCTCCAATCCCGCGATCATCCGCAACGCGGTGGATTTGCCACAGCCGGACGGCCCGACGAGAATCAAGAACTCACCGTCCTTGACCGACAGGTTCAATTGGTCGATTGCGTGAAAATTGTTCCCGTATGTCTTGCAGATATTCTCAAGAACGACTTCTGCCATATTCCTCCCTCCACAAGTCTAAGCCACTGATTTTTATGATTGTCCTCGGCTTACGTTCACCTGCGAAATTTTTCCTCGGATAGCTAGGCTATGTTCCGGTATCGAGCCGCGCATATTTCAGTTCGACTGCCGACGGCGCGTTTGTCGATGCCAGGAGTTGCTTGACCTGGTCGTCGGTCGGAAGCGCCTCGCGCCCGCCCCGCCCCGTTATCGAAAGGGCCGCCGCCGCGGCCGCGAATGCGACCCGGCCTGCGGTGTCGATCCCGCGCGTCAATGCAAGGGCATAGGCGCCATGAAAGCAGTCACCGGCGCCGGTCGAGTCGACGACGGCAACCCGGTGCGGAGGCAGGTGCCAGAGCCCTGTCTCGTCGCGTCCGCGATAGAAGACGCCCCTGCCGCCATCCGTCAGAACCACGGCGGACCGCGACGGCAACCACAACGCATCGAGTATCTCGGCCGGCGACTGGCGGCCGGTGGCGGTCCGCGCGAAGCCGAGCGGAAGAATGAGATGGTCGCAGAGCCCGATCAGTCTCTCGGTGGCCGGGCCGTGGCTCCATTCGACATCGCCGAGGATCGCAAGGCCGAGATCGCGAGCCCGAGCCACGACATCCAGCGACCCGATCCCGTAACTGTCGACGATCAGGACTGTCGCGCGGCTGAGAACCTCGTCCGGAAAGTCCGGCGCGGTGCCCAGCATCGCTTCGTCGTCATACGCGATGAATCGCTCCCCATCCGAACCGACGGTGATCCGCGAGCGCACCGGGCGCGCGTGCGGGTGGCGCGGCGCGAACGCGGTTTCAACGCCGCTCGCAACGAGATCGCACAACACGGCGTCGTCGGCGGCACTGCCCAGCCATCCGACGAACCCGGCGCTTCCGCCGAGCCGCGCCACGGCGGCAAGTGCCGTCGCGACATTTCCCCCGAAAGCTCGGGCACTTTGCAGAACCTTCCCCTTGCCCGCCGACAACGGCTGATCGACATAGACGATGTCGTCGATCGCAATAGCTCCGAAGCCGAGGATTGAAGGGACGGTGGGCATCGTTCAGGCACCCGCCTTCGCCAGGGCGTCTTGCGCCGAAAGGCCGTCATGGATGACGCCCCGAAAGGCGATCGCTGCCTTTTCCGGATCGCCGTGCCCCCAGAGATTGCGGCCCACCACGGCACCGCGCGCGCCGGCACGGATGGCGTCCGCCGTCTGCTGAAGGGCGCCGAGCAGCGTGTCGGTCTTCGGACCGCCGGCGATAACAACCGGCACCGGGCAGGTCCGAACGGTCTCTCGAAAAGACTCGAAATCGCCCGTGTAACCGATCTTGATCACATCGACGCCGGACTCGTAGCCGATGCGTGCCGCATAGGCGATCTCGTCGGGGGTAAAGACGATTTTTGCCCCATCGGTGAAATCGCGAGGGTAGATATGCGCCACCACCGGCATGCCGTAACGGGCCGCCGCGTTCACCGAATCGGTCAGCCAGCGTATGTATTTGCCCTCGGTCGCGCCGCGCACCGGAATGGCCACGGCCAACGCATCGGCGCCAGCGCGCACCGCATCCTCAGGCGTTGCAATCAGTTCACTGATGCGATCATCCGGGGTGAAGCAGCCGGCCTGGATCACCAGGCAAGCCTTGCCCGCGTATTGCGGCCACAGATGGCGCGCGGTGCCGGGCTGGATGCTGACGTAGTCGGGTTTGCCTACCATGACGCGTGCAAGGGCGCCCGGCAGATCGGCAAGACCTCCTTTGCGCACGTCGCCATAGCCGACAAAGTGGTCGACCGCGCCGCCAAAAAGATTCCCCGATGGATGTGAGAAGAGGCGCGCCAGGCGCACCTTGGTTCCGAGGCTCATGAGTCCAAAATTCTCCAATCGATTGATTTCAAAATCCTGCACCCAGTGTTTGCGAAAGAAAAGACAAATGCAATCTTTCGAAAGCTTTCGAATTCGCATATTTTTGGTAGAGTGAACCGAGGCCAGGGTGATTGCTTGGCGGATGGAGGCAAGGACAGGGCAATGTTGTCAGAGCAGAGACGCCAATCGATCCTGGGTGAAGTGCAACGTAGCGGACAGGTCCGCATCAAGGACCTGTCAGACGATTTTGGCGTATCGGAAGTCACGGTGCGCTCCGACCTCGAGATACTGGACCGTAAGGGACTGCTGACCAAGACCCGCGGAGGCGCGGTGACCCGGACCACGGATTCGACCACGGCCGCGTTCGCCCGGCGGATGCAAACGAACCTCGATGCAAAGAAACGCATTGCCCGGGCAGCGGTAGAACTGTTCGAGGACAACCAATCGGTCATCTTCGACGGCGGCTCGACATTGATGCAGGTTGCCATGCTGTTACCGCCGCTCAGCAATGTCGTGGTCGCGGCCACGGCGATGAATATCGTGCAGCATCTGATGCATCGGCCCGGGCTCGACGTTCACATGATCGGCGGCCGGGTCTATCCAGACACGGTGAGCACACTGATCACCGATGCCGACACGGCTCTCGGCGGCTTGGTAGCGCATCAGGTCTTTGTTGGAGCGCATGCGATTGACTCGTCACTGGATGTGGTCGACGTGAACGAAGACATGGCGCGAACGAAGCGAAACCTCGTGCGCATGGCCCGGCGCGTTGTCCTCCTTGCGGATTCGAGCAAATGGGGCGTCAGCGGAACGTCCAAGGCCTTTTCGCTGTCGAGCGTCGATGTCGTGATCACCGACGATGGCCTGTCCGACCCGATACGCAGCCAGCTTGATAGGACCGGGGCCAAGGTGATCTATGCCTGACCCCGTCGCGGTCTTGGCCGCGGCGGAAATATCCGATGCGCGCATGAGCCACGGGATCCGCATCGGCGGCCGTTCTTTCGGTCATTTTCTCCTCCCAGGACTGGCAGCCTCCCGATATCGCACCAGCATTTTCGCATGTTGTATAAAAATTTTACGCGCGTCAATATTTAAAGTGTTGTATAGCCTTTTGCGAATGCGATCCGCCTAACGGCTGGGCGGATCCGGCAGGCCATGAGCGCATTGGGAGGCAGGATCGAAAATGCACGGGACATCAAAGACCAAACTCGGGATCGGCGTCATCGGATGCGGCAACATCTCGATGACTTACCTGCGCAACGCCGGGCTTTTTGGCGGGATCGAATTGCGCGCCTGTGCCGATATTTCGGCCGACATGGCGGCGGTGCGGGCGAAGGAATATGGCATCCAGGCACTCGGCGTCGATGCGCTGCTGGCCGACCCGGAGATCGATCTTGTCCTCAACCTGACCATTCCGGCGGCGCATTTCGATATTTCGTTTGCCGCGCTTTCGGCCGGCAAGCACGTCTTCACCGAAAAGCCGCTCGCCATCTCGGCCGCCGACGGACAACGCCTGGTCAACGAGGCGCGGTCGCGCGGCCTGCTGCTCGGCTCGGCGCCCGACACGTTCCTCGGTGCTGCCGGGCGCCGTGCGCGCCGGTTGATGGATGACGGCGCCATCGGCCGTCCGGTCACCGGCACCGCCTTCATGATGGGCCGCGGCATGGAGCACTGGCACCCCAACCCGCAATTCTACTACCAGCCAGGCGGTGGCCCCGTGTTCGACATGGGTCCGTACTATCTGACCATGCTGGTCAATCTGCTCGGCCCGGTCGAGCGCGTCATGGCAATGGCGACACGCGGCCAGGAAGAAAGGCTGATATCAGCCGATGGGCCATTCAAGAACACGACATTCAAGGTCGGCACGCCGACCAATGTGCTGTCGCTGCTCGAGTTCCGCTCCGGCGCGACCGTCACCTTCGGCGCCTCGTGGGACGTCTTTCGCCACTCCAACCATCCGATCGAACTGCACGGCACGGAGGGCTCGCTGCGCCTGCCCGACCCCGACACGTTCGGCGGCACGGTGTCGCTGTCGGAACGCGGCACCGACTGGCAGGATTTCGCCAGCGAGGGCGAACTCTACGGCGCCCGCAACTGGCCTTACGCGGCACCCGATCGCGCCAATTACCGTATGCTCGGCGTCGCCGATCTGGTGCGCTCGCTTCAAACCGGCAACACCCCACGGGCCTCCGGCAGCCTCGCGCTGCATGTACTGGAGATCATGGAGGCTATCCTGCGCTCCGGTGAAACACAGGGATCAGTCGCCATCGCGGGCGATGTCGTGCAGCCGGCCCTGCTGACCGAGGAAGAGGCGAGCAGCCTGCTGGCCTGAGGACATGATCATGACGCTCGATCCGGATGCGCTGCGCGTCCTCGAAATTGGTCGTGCAGCCGGCGGCGAGCCATTCGAGACCGGCAGCGTGGCGGCGGCGCGAACTGCCTACAACGCCTCGTTCCCGACGTTACAGGGTGAGCACGAGCCGGTCGCTGCGACCCAGGAACGGCAGATCGACGGGACGAATGGGCCTATAGCGCTCCGCATCCATCGCGGCATCGGCGCACCGCAAAGCGGGGCACCGGCGCTGCTCTACCTGCATGGCGGCGGCTGGGTCATCGGCAACCTCGATTCGCATGACGAGATCTGCCGCCTGATGGCCAATCTCGGCGGCGCCGTCATTGTCTGTCCCGATTATCGCCTGGCGCCAGAGCACAAATTTCCCGCCGGGCTCGAGGATTGCCTGGCGACACTGCGCTTCATAGCGGGGAATGCCGCCGGTCTCGGCATCGACATCAGACGCATCGGCGTTGCCGGCGACAGCGCCGGCGGCAATCTCGCCACGGTGCTGGCGCTGCTTGCCCGCGATGGGCTTGCGCCTCCGCTTGCGGCGCAACTCCTGATCTATCCCAACACCGACGCGCGGCGGGCATCGAATAGCTACCAGCGTTTCGGCGACGGCTTCGGGCTCACCGCAACCACCATGGCCTGGTTCCGCGACCACTATGTGCGAACGCCCGACGATATCACGGACTGGCGCGTCTCGCCCTTTCTGGCGCCTGCCCTCGCCGGCGCGGCGCCGACCTTTGTGGCGCTTGCCGGCTGCGACATCCTCGCCGACGAAGGGGCAGCCTATGCGGCGCGCCTGCAAGCCGCGGGCGTTCCGCTCATCCTGCGGCAATGGCCGGGCCAGATCCACGGCTTCGTCTCAATGGGACGCCATATTCCCGCTGCCCGGCAAGCGGTGGCCGAGGCGGTGACTGCCTGGCGCCAGTTCGAGAAAAGCTGACGCCGGTCGCTCAGGCTGACTGACGCATCACCAGGGTGGCGCCGAGCTTGACGGTGCGCGCCATGTCCTGCTTCGGCGGATCGGCCTCGTCCAGCAAGGCCAGCAGGATCTCGACACTGCGGCCGGCCATGGCGGCGAAATCCTGCGCCATGGTGGTCAGCGCCGGGCAGGTGTAGCGGCTCAGCGGATGATCGTCGTGTGCTGCAACCCGCAGATCGCAATCGGGCCTGCGGCCGACCTTCAGGCCGCGCGAGTACGCAGCCGCCATCACGCCAAAGGCGAGACGATCATTGGCGCACAGGATGGTGCGGCCGGGCAAGGCGCCGGCCTGCAGCATTTTTTCCGTCTGCTCGTAGCCGATGCGTTCGAAGTCCCAGGTGTAATCGCGGGTGCCTTCGATGACGACCGGCTTGAACCCGGCGGTCTCCATCGCGACGATGTAGCTTTCCTGGCGTTCGCCGGAGTTGTGGTTGACGTGTGGGATGTCGAGATAGACCGGCGGCTCACCCGAACGGCAGAGATAGTCGACGATGGTCGAGACGCTCTGCCGGTTGTCGTTGCCGACGAACGGCGTATCGCCCTCGATATAGGTGTCGAAATAGACGATCGGAATGTCCTGCCCGAGCTTGTCGAAGACGCCGCGGTCGGAAGCCAGACCCAGTGGGGCGATGATCGCGCCGGCGACCTTCAGGGACAGCAGCGTCCTGACCGACTCCGCCTCCAGCTTCGGCGAACCATGTGAGGAGATGACGATCGGCCAGTAGCCTTCGTCGCGGCAGCGAAATTCGATGCGGCTGACCATCTCGGCGTAGAACGGATCGGTGATCGTCGGCACGACGATGCCGATGTTGCGGGTGCGCTTGCGGTTGAGATTTCGGGCGAAAAGGTTGGGCTGATAGTCCGAGGAGCGCAGGGCGGCTTCGATGCGCGCCCGCGTCGCCGGCTTCACGCTCGCCGGATCGTCGAAATATTTGGACAGCGTCGGCCGGGACACGCCGCATGCCTGGGCGAAGTCATCCATCGTGCGGTGCGTCTTCTCCGCCATCGATATATTCCTGATCCCCTGCCATGATCGGCCCGCCCCCAGTCATGCGGCCGTTGACCGGATGCGACAATCCTGGATGGAACTTATTCAGTCAATTTTCACAGTTACCAATAGAACCCAGAAATATTGCATGCGTCAAATTATTCATTAACGTTTCAAAACTGAGGCGACTCGCCGCCGTTTTTCCCGCCAAACGCTTTCGGATAGCGCTGTTTCGTCGACTTGATCGTCAGTTCGACGATCGAGGGCTGCAGAAGCTTGCCGCTCGCTCTCGGCTCCGGCCTGCTTGCCAAATGCCGCCATGCCGCCCATACAGCTGGGCAATCGCCCACCCCGTCCGCGCCTCACCTGCCAGGGATACTCTCCAATGTCCGCGACGCCGTGGTCAAAGCCGTGACGGACCACTCCATGCCATCGCTTGCCGGCCTGGGCTGGACGGATTTTTTTGGCGACCAGCTCGAACCCGGCGACGCCGATCTTGTCCCGACGCGGATCGCCACCGTCCACCGCGATCGCCTGACCGGCCTGTCCCAGGCAGGGCCGGTCGATCTGACGCTGCCGGCGCAGGCGAACACCGGCGACTATGCGGTCGGCGACTGGGTACTGGTCGATGGGCATGAACACCTTGTGCAGCGCCGCCTGGTCCGCAAGACGGTGCTGGAGCGCCGCACCCAGGGCGGCAGGGTGCCGCAGCTTGCCGCGGCCAATGTCGACACGCTGTTCATCGTCACCTCGTGCAATGCCGACTTCAATCCCGCCCGGCTCGAGCGTTATCTGGCGCTCGCCAATGAGGCCGGAACGACGCCAGTGATCCTGCTGACCAAGGCCGATACCGCTGAAGACGCCGAGACGTATGCACGGCAGGCTGCCGCGTTGCAGCGTGGATTGCCGGTCGTGACGCTGAACCCCCGGACATCGGATGCGGCGACCGTCCTGGCTGCCTGGTGCGGTGTCGGCCAGACGGTGGCGCTGATCGGCTCCTCCGGTGTCGGCAAATCGACGCTGGTCAACACGCTGGCCGGATCGGGGCAGCAATCGCCGCAGCGGACCGGAGGCATTCGTGAGCACGATGCCAAGGGACGCCACACCACCACGTCGCGATCGCTGCACGCCATTGCCGGCGGCGGCTGGGTGATCGACACGCCGGGAATGCGGACGCTGCAGGTCAGCGACGTCGCCTCCGGTATCGACACGCTGTTTGCCGAAATCACCGAGCTCGCGCCGCTGTGCAAGTTCCGCGACTGCACGCATGTGCATGAGCCGGGCTGCGCTGTGCAGGCTGCCTTGAAGGCCGGGACGCTCGATCCGGAGCGCCTTGCCCGCTGGCGAAAACTGTCCGACGAAAACCAGAACAACACGCCGGCTCAGAGCGGACCCCGCGGAGCCAAGTCTCCCGGAGGTCGCGGGAAGAGGCGTTGAACGATTGGGGTTGATCTGGCCTCGGACTAGAGCCGCGCCGTCCCGAAAACGCGATCCCAGAACGCCGACGTCACACCGAAATTGGCCGCTTCGTCGATGTGGTGATGGACCGCGTGGCGACGCTTGAGCGTGTAGAGATAGCTCGGATGCGCGGGATGCCAGTGATGGATCATGTGGTGGATGCTGATGTACCAGAGGTACCCCAGCATCAACCCGCAGCTTACCGCGCTAGCGGTGGCGAAATCCGAGATCATCCATAGCGGCAGGAACGCGACCAGCGCATGCACCCCGAGGCTGAGCCAGGTCGGCGTGCCCACCGAACTGCGCTCCTCGACATGGTGACGGTCGTGCAGGTCCTTGATGTAGGGAATGTGGTGAAGAACGAACCTGTGCAGCACATACTCGATCAGCGTCCAGAGGCCGAGACAGGCGAGGACCGTGCCTATCCAGCCCGGCGCACCCTCTTCGCCGGCTTCGAGCAGCCCGGCCACTGCCAGCACGGCGATTACCAGCGGATACACGACGAAGTCGCTGTAGTAGCCAATAAGACCGAGTTGCATCGTCACCTAGCCTTCGAGCCGCCAAATAGGCGATGGTATCAGATTGCCGGACTCGCGGGTGAGGTGCAATGCAGCCGCGCCTGACATAGCGTCGCAATCCCTTGGTGCAAGGTTCGCGTCAACGATTCAAGGAACCAGTGGCAGGCTGCCGGCTTCGCAGACGGACATATAAAATGGCAAAACGGAGTGCGGGATTGCTGATCCATCGCCGCGAAGACGGTGGTCTCAAAGTGTTGCTGGTTCACCCGGGCGGCCCCTTCTGGGCGAAGAAGGACGATGGTGCGTGGTCGATACCGAAGGGTCTTGTCGACGAAAACGAGGACGAGTTGACGGCAGCGCAACGCGAGACCGAGGAAGAGCTTGGCGTCAAGGTCGATGGATACTTCACTCGTCTCGGCGACTACAGGCAACCGGGCGGCAAGATCGTCTCGGCCTGGTCCGTCGAGGCGACCATCGACATCGATGTGACCTCCATCAAGAGCAACAGCTTCACCATGGAATGGCCGCCAAGGTCGGGATCCCTGAAGGAGTTCCCGGAGGTCGACAGAGCGGGCTGGTTCACCTTGCCCGAGGCCGAGGTGAAAATCCTCAAGGGGCAGCGCCCGATGCTTTTGGATTTTGCCAGGCAGCAAGGCGCTGGATGATCCGCAGCCCTCAATAAGGCAGGCCGACATAGTTCTCGGCGAGCGCGGTCGATGCGGCGCGCGAGTGCACGAGGTAGTCGAGTTCGGCCTCCTGGATGCGTTGGCCGAAATCGCCGGTGTCGGGAAAACGGTGCAGCATCGTCGTCATCCACCAGGAAAAGCGCACCGCCTTCCAGACCCGTGCCAGCGCCTTGCCGGAATAGGCGTCGATGCCATCATGTGACTTCTCGACGTAGAAGTCGCGCAAACCTGCGAAGAGATAGCGCACGTCGCTGGCGGCGAGGTTGAGGCCTTTCGCCCCGGTCGGTGGTACGATATGGGCGGCGTCGCCAACCAGGAACATCCTGCCGAAGCGCATTGGCTCGGCAACGAAGGAGCGCAGCGGCGCGATCGATTTCTCGAAGGATGGGCCGGTGACGACATTTGCCGCCGTCTGCTCCGGCAAGCGGCGGCGCAACTCGTCCCAGAAGCGGTCGTCCGACCACGCCTCGACATGGTCGCCCTCCGGGCACTGCACATAGTAGCGGCTGCGATGCGTCGAGCGCATCGAGCACAGCGCAAAACCCCGCTCGTGATTGGCGTAGACCAGTTCGTGATCGGCCGGTGGCACTTCTGCCAGCACGCCGAGCCAACCGAACGGATACTGCCGCTCGAAGATTTTTAGCGCACGCTCGGGCACCGATTTGCGGCTGACGCCATGATAGCCGTCGCAGCCGGCAATGAAGTCGCAGTCGATGCGATGCGTGACGCCGTCCTTGTCATAGGTGGCGAAAGGCGCGGTGCCGTCGAAATCGTGCAGAGCGACATTTGCCGCCTCGTAGATCGTGGTCAGCCCTGCCGCGTCGCGCTTGTCCATCAAATCGTGCGTCACCTCGGTCTGGCCATAGACGGTGACATGCCTGCCGTCGGTCAGCGCCTTGAGGTCGATGCGATGCAAGCGTCCGTCGAAGGCGAGCGAGATGCCGGAATGCGGCAGCCCTTCGGCATGCAGCCTTGCCGCCGCGCCGGCCTGTTCCAGCAATTCGACGGTGCCCTGTTCGAGCACCCCTGCCCGCACGCGGCCAAGCACGTGCTCGCGGCTTGCGCGTTCCAGAATGACCGTCTCGACGCCGATGCCGGCCAGCAATTGCCCAAGCAGCAGCCCGGACGGCCCGGACCCGATGACGACGATTTGCGTGCGCATCAGTGGCCGACACTTTCGACCTGTGCGGCCAGTTCGGCGGCAAGGCGCAGCGACGCTGCCGTTGCGACGACCATTTGCGGCAGCAATAGCCACTCCAGCGTCCATGCAGCACCCGACCGCTCCTGCTCATGCACGAGCGCGTGATGCAGGCCGGCAAGCTGCGTGGCGTTGAAGCGGGCAAGCGCCACCAGCGCTTCGGCCTTCACCGGGTTCTGCTTGTGAGGCATGGTAGACGAGCCGCCACCGCCGGAAAGTTTGATCTCGGTTCCATCTTGCGCCATCAGAGCGATGTCCTGGCCGAATTTGCCGAGGCTGCCGGTCAGCAGCGATAACCAACCGGCAAAATCAGCGAGCGCGTCGCGCTGGTTCTGCCATTGCGGTGCGTCGCCAAGACCAAGCCTGACGGCCAGGGCTGCGCGCACCGCTTTCCCTTTGTCGCCTAGTTTTTCCAGTGTGCCGGCGGCACCGCCGAACTGCACCACCAGGAGGCGTCTCGACTGTTCCGGCAGCTTTTCCTGGTGCCGTTGCAACGGCCTCTGCCACGCTGCCACACGATCCTGCACTTTGATCTGAATCGCCTTCTGCATGCGCGTCATGCCGGTCAGCGCCCTGCTCCCAAAGCGCTCTTGGAGCGAGACGAGCCGCATGACTGTTTCGGTCAACAGCAGATCGAGATGCTCGACGACGGATTTGAGCCGAAGCATCAGGCCGGTGTCGATGACATCCTGGCTGGTCGCACCGAAATGCACTTTCTGGCCATGCGGTTCGCCGACCGCCGCCCTGATCTGGCGCACCAACTCCGGCACCATGACGCCGTCTTTGGCGACCCCGGCTCGCAGCAGAGCCGTGTTCGGCCGGAACGTGCCAAGCGCCGCCACGATAGCTGCCTCGGCATCTTTGGAGATTATCCCGTTATCGGCCTCCGCTTGCGACAGCGCCTGTTCAAAGGCCAACATGGCCTCGATTTCCGCCTCGACGGAAAAATGCCTCGCCGCTTCTTCGTCGCCGAGAAGAGCGGAGAGCAGCGGATGGTCGAAAGGCGATACAGTCATGTCACAGGCCTCCTGAGCATCAGCTATCGAAGAAGACCGTTTCCTTCTCCCCCTGGAGATGGACGTCGAAGACATACATATCGCCTTGGCGCTCGGCGATCAGCGTCGGCACGCGAAGGCGGTGCTCGACCCGCGCAAGGATCGGATCTTCAGCATTGGCCTTTTCCTCATCGGAAAAATACAGTCTTGTGTGCAGGCCGAGATTGATGCCGCGGGCGACGATCCAGAGCGTGATATGCGGCGCCATCAGGCGACCATCGTTGAACGGGACGCGGCCAGGCTTGATCGTCTCGAACGCACACAGGCCGGTGTCCATGTCGGTCGGGCAACGGCCCCAGCCGAAGAAGTTGGGATCGGCCGTGCCGCGCGGTTCTGCCGGCGAATTGTAGAGCCCGTCGGCATCCGCCTGCCAGATCTCGATCAGCGCATCCTTGAGCGGCGTGCCGGTGCCGTCGAGCACCCGGATGCGCAGGCCGATGCGCTCGCCCCTGGTCTTGTCGTTGACCATGGTGGCGCCAAGGTCGGTCGGATAGACACCGCCGATGCCGCAGAAATTGGGTGTCAGCCCGATATGGACGTACGGTCCGGCGGTCTGCGAGGGGCTCTCCCTGAGCCGGTCGAGCGACTGAGCCATCAATTGCCCTCCAGCCTGTTTTCGAACCGCGACGCGCGGCGCCCGCGCAGAACGATGTCGAACTTGTAGGCGCGCGCGTCGAAGGGGATCGTCGCTTGCATGTCGAGCGTTGCGATCAGCGTCTCAATGGCCGCCTTGTCGGGGATGCCGCGCACGATCGGGCAGTGCCAGATCAGCGGATCGCCCTCGAAATACATCTGCGTGATCAGCCGCTGCGCAAAGCCGTGACCAAAGACAGAGAAATGGATGTGCGAAGGCCGCCAGTCGTTCGGCCCGTTCGGCCAGGGATAGGGACCGGGCTTGACGGTACGAAACGCATAGAAGCCATCCTCGCCTGTAATAGTTCGGCCACAACCGCCAAAATTCGGATCGAGTGGCGCCAGATAGCCATCCCTCTTATGGCGATAGCGGCCACCGGCATTGGCCTGCCAGAACTCAAGCAGCGCGCCGGGCACGCCAACGCCGCGTTCGTCGAGCACCCGCCCATAGACGAGGATGCGCTCACCGAGCGCGCTCTCGCCGGGCCTGGCGAAATTGTGGATCAGGTCGGCGTCGAGTTCGCCGAGCATGGCGTGACCGAAGACCGGGCCTGCAATCTCCGATAGCGTGTTGTCGAACGACAGCGGCGCCTTTTGCGGTGAGCGCAGCACCGAGGTTTTATAGTTCGGCGTCAGAGCCGGCGGATGCCATGTCCGGTCGCGCTGGAAGAAGGCGCCGGTCTCGGGCCTCCGGGTCGAGCCGGACTCAGCGGGCATTCTGGCTCCCGTCCATTTCCGAAAACACCTCCTTGGCGATCTTGAAGGCACGGTTGGCGGCCGGCACGCCGGCATAGATGGCGACATGCAGGAACGCCTCGCAGATGTCGTCGCGCGACGCACCGGTGTTGGCGGTGGCGCGCACATGCATGGCGATCTCCTCATCATGGCCGAGTGCGGCCAGCAGCGCCAGCGTGACGATCGAACGCTCACGCTTGGTGAAGCCCGGCCGCGCCCACACGGTTCCCCAGGCAGCCTCGGTGATCAGCTCCTGGAAAGGCTGGTCGAAATCGGTGGCGGCGATTTCGGCCCGGTCGACATGCCGGTCGCCGAGTACCGAGCGCCGCACCGCGAGCCCCTTGCGATATCTGGCTGCGTCGCCGGGGACTTCATCCATGAGTTTCTGCTCCAGGGGCAAGCGACGCGATAAAACTGCGGATTAGGGCGACCAGCGCTTCGGGTTGTTCGACGCAAGGAATGTGTCCGGCGTCGCGGATGATCTCGAAGCGCGCGGCGGGGATCAGCTCGGCCAGCGAGCGGACGAGATCGGGCGGCGTCGAGCCATCCTGGTCGCCCGCGACACAGAGTGTCGGCACCGCGATGCGGCGTGCGGCATCGGTGAAATCGGCATCGCGAACGGCAACGCAGGTCCCGATGTAACCGGCGAGCGCTTGCCTGGTCATCATGTTCCTATAGCCGTCGAGCTCGGCTGGACGCGCCGCGTGGAAGGCGGGGGTGAACCACATTTTGAGCACGCCATCGGCAATCGCCTGGATGCCCTTGCTTTCGACCGTTGCGATGCGTGTGTTCCAGCTGTCCGTCGTGCCGATCTTGTGCGCCGTGTCGCAAAGGATCAGGCCTTCGACGATTTCAGGTCGCCTGGCATAGAGCCCCTGCGCGATCATGCCGCCGACCGACAGGCCGCACAGCACGACTTTGCTCAATTCGAAATGATCGATGAGGCCCGAGAGATCATCGACATGATCGTCGATCGACCTGATGTCGCCGATGTCGGACAGCCCGTGACCGCGCTTGTCATAGACCAGCAGCGGCATTTCACCATCGAGCGCCGAGACAATTTCGTCCCAGATCCGGAAGTCGGTGCCCAGTGAATTGATGAATATGATAGGGCGCGCATTGCCGCTCGCCTTGATGTGGCGATGGTGCAGCGTGATGCCGCCGATGGTGAGGAATGGCACGGTTTCGGTCCTTTGCCCCCACATTGCACAAGGCGTTTGGTTCAGTAAAATGATATTTTGCGTCGTTTCATTAACTCATGGGTTATTAATTCATGTCTGAGAGCCGGATCCGGTTCCGCCATTTGCAGGCATTCCTGGAGGTCGCGCGGCAGGGAAGCGTGGCACGAGCGGCTGACTTGCTGCATGTCAGCCCGCCGGCAGTGACCAAGACATTGCGCGAGCTGGAAGGGGCGCTGGGGGTTGCGGTGGTCGAGCGCGACGGCCGCGGCATCCGACTGACGCGCATCGGCGAGATCTTTCTTCGCCATGCCGGAACGGCGATCACGGCACTCAAGCAAGGCATCGATTCCGTCCGCCAGGACGGAGCGGTCAGCCGGCACCCGATCCGCATCGGCGCGCTGCCGACAGTGTCGGCGCGGGTGATACCGCTCGCCATGGGTCTGTTCCTCGAGGAGGACACAGGTGCGGCGATCAAGATCGTCACCGGCGAGAACGCCGTGCTGCTCGAACAGTTGCGCACCGGCGCGCTCGATCTTGTCGTCGGACGGCTGGCGGCGCCGGAAAACATGACCGGCTTCTTCTTCGAGCACCTCTATTCTGAACCGGTGCTGTTCGTGGTGCGAGCCGGACATCCGCTGCTCGATCCGGGACAGGATGTGTTCGCACGGCTCGACGAATTCCCGATGCTGATGCCGACGCGGGAATCGGTCATCCGCCCCTTCGTCGACCGCCTGTTCATCACCAACGGCATGACGGCGCCGGCAACCGAGATCGAAACCGTCTCGGACTCCTTCGGCCGCGCCTTCCTGCGGCAAAGCAATGCCGTCTGGATCATTTCGGCTGGCGTCGTTGCCAATGAACTCGGCAGCGGCGCCTTCGTCGCCCTGCCGGTCAACACCGAGGAAACCAAGGGACCGGTCGGCCTGACCATGCGGACCGACACCGCGCCCTCGCCGGCCTTTTCCATCCTGCTGCAGACCATCCGCGAAGCGGCAAGGCAAAGCGGCTGATGCGTCAGGCTGTGCGGGATCGTCATCGGCAGAAGGCAGTCGGGTCGAGGTCGAAGACCCGTCCCGGATTGAGGATGTTTCTCGGGTCAAGCGCTGCGTTCAGCCGCCGCATCGTGGCGATCTCGGCGTCGCTGCGGACCAGATGCAGCCACTTCTTCTTGTCGAGACCGATGCCATGTTCGGCCGAAACGCCGCCTGCCGGGCAAACGCTCGTCCACGCAAAGCGACGTCGTCCGTGTCCGTCGGCAATGTAAAACAGGACAATCGTCCGGTATCGATCACGATGGATCGTGATCGATACCGGAGAGTTGTCTTACTGAAGCTTGGCTTGCAGCGCGTTGACATCGTCGGTGGTCATTTCACCGTCCGTTGCCACCTTGCCGTCGACGATCTTCCACAGGCGGAACGGGCCGGTGATGTCGCCATATTTATCGAAGGCGACAGGGCCGATGACACCTTCATAGCGGATCGGCTTGCCGTCCTTGATCAGGCCGAGCGCCTTGGCGAATTCTTCCTTGCCGGCAAAGATCGGCGTGCCGGTAGGATCGACGGCCTTGTACATCGCGTCCTTGATCTTGGCCGGATCCTCCGAACCGGCGATGGCGATGGCCAGACCAACAATCGCGCCGGCGTCATAGGAGCGGTCGGCCGCCGGATTGGTCGGTTCGATGCCGGAGAATTCCTTGTAGTTCTTGGTGAAATACTCCGTCGAGGCCGTCGGGCTGGTGCCGGAGGACGTGCCGTAGGCTTCCTTCA
Organism: Mesorhizobium sp. M7A.F.Ca.ET.027.02.1.1; assembly: GCF_004022985.1. Classification (NCBI taxonomy): domain Bacteria; kingdom Pseudomonadati; phylum Pseudomonadota; class Alphaproteobacteria; order Hyphomicrobiales; family Phyllobacteriaceae; genus Mesorhizobium; species Mesorhizobium sp. M7A.F.Ca.ET.027.02.1.1. The sequence goes on from NZ_RZOL01000007.1 coordinate 22,633, forward strand.
GATAATCGGCGCCGACGGATTCGATGAAGTCCGGGCTGTTCATGCCGTCATTGAGCAGGAATTTCTGCACGCCGCCCTGCGAGATCCAGGTACGGGCGACCGTAGCGCCGTCGACCGGCGTGCTGACGAGGTAAAGACCGTCCGGTTCGCCGGCCATTGCCGCCGTGACTTCCGAGGCATAGCTCGACTGCTTCTCATTGTAAGGCGTGTCGGAGACGATGGTGCCGCCGAGCGCTTTGTAGGCACGTGAGAATTCGGCCACCATGTTGACGCCGAAATCGTTGTTGACATGGATGATCGACAGCTTCTTGAAACCCTTGTCGACGGCGTATTTGGCGGCGGCGACGCCCTGCAGCGCATCCGAGGTGATGGTGCGGAAGAAGATGCCGTTGGTCTTGCCGTCGCGGCCGAGCGCGGTCAGCGTCGGCGAGGACGAAGCCGGCGAGACCTGGACGATCTTGGCTGGTGCGGTGACCGAAGTCAGGATCGGGATCGACACCGAGGAGATGATGCCGCCGATGATGACCGGCACCTTCTTGACCTGAACCAGCTGGGTGGCGGCGTCAACGGCGACGTTGCCCTGGCTCTGGCTGTCGCGCGTGTCGGTGACGAGATCGCAGCCGCGCACACCGCCGGCTCCGTTGATGTCGCGGAAGGCCATCTCGACCGACTTGGCGCCGGCCTGGCCGTATTCGCCGGCCGGGCCGGTCAGCTCCATGACGAGGCCGACGGTGATCTTGCAATCGGCGGCTTGCGCAGCACCCGCCATCGTGACGAGGGCGAGCGCGGTGGTGAGTTGGAGTATCGTCTTTGTCATTGTTGTTCCCCTTTCGTTACTCGACTGTATTTGAATTCTGGAGCCTGTTCAGCGTTCCGGCACCTGCAGCCAGGTCTCATGCAGATGTCGCCATTCAACGCCGTTGGGCGCCGATGAACTGGTGGTGAAGACGGCACTGGACTGGCGGCGGCTGTGCTTGCCTGCGCGCAGCTGCGCTTCGACATAGAGGACGACGATGGTATCGGCGTCCTGCCAGCCGGGCCGGATGTCCTCGATCGAAATGGCAAAACCATCGTCGCAGGAAGCGCGGCTTGCGCGGACATGATCGATGACCGCTTCGCGGTCGAGGATCTGCCCGTCCGGCGCCACCATGCTGAGGTCTTTGCCCATGGCGCGTTCGAAGCGGCCGAAGTCCACCGTGTTGGCGCGCGCAGCGACGAACCAGTCGACGAAGAAGCGGTGCAGGTCGATGATTTCGGCGCTGGCGCGTGAAAACAGGGAGGGCTCGTCGCTCATTTCTTCCCCGCATTGAGGTTGTAGTGCATGATCGAGCCGTGACGGCCGTGACGGTCGCGCTCCAGCGTGTAGACGTCGCCCTCGAGACCGGTGCCTTGCGCGATGACGGCGGCAATCCGCGCCCGGTCTTCGGCGTCGAGCGCAACGTCCATGATCTTTGCATTGGCCAGCGCATGCGCCTGGTTGCGGGCGCCGACGATGACGGCCGCCACTTGCGGCTGCTCCAGCACCCAGGCGCTGGCGATGGTGGCGATGTCGACGCCGTGGCGGTCGCCAACGGCCTTCAGCGCCTGAAGCAGGTGCTGGAAAAGGCCCCAGCCGCCGAAATCGTCGATGATCAGCTTGTATTTCACCAGCGAGCGGTTTTCGAGCGGCGTGGCCGGTTCGGCCACGCCGAGCCATTTGTCGCTGAGAAAGCCGCCGGCCACCGAGCCATAGCAGAGGAAGCTGACGCCGTGTTTGGCGGCGAGGCTCGCCAAGCTGTTGCCAGGCCGCTGGTCGAGCACCGAATATTGCAGCTGCTGGCTGACCAGCGGTATGCCGGCGGCAAGGATTTCAGCCAGGCGCGGCGTGTCGAAATTGGTGGTGCCGAGATTGCGCACCTTGCCTTCAAGCCGAAGCTCGTCGAGCCAGCCCATCGCCTCGACATAGCGAGGCTGGTCATAATCCCACCAGTGGAACTGAACGAGATCGAGCCGCTCGGTCTTCAGCCGCCGCAATGACTGGTCGACGATGCTCCTGATGTAGTCGCGGCTGATGCTGGCCAGCCGTTCGAGGTCGGGCACCAGCTTGGTGTGCACCTTCATCCGGGCGGCGACATCGAGGCCGCGCTCACTGGCCAGTCGCAGGCGCGCGGCGCCGATCAATTCCTCGACGCCGGTGTAGATGTCGGCGCAATCATAGGTCCAGATGCCGGCATCGAAGGTGGCGATCAGATCGGCCACCGCCTGGCTGCGGTCGATGGCGCCGTGGCCGCCGGCCAGCTGCCAACCGCCGCGGATGACGCGCGAGATGGTGTAGCCAGAGCCGAGTTCGAAGGTCTTGGCACTCATCTCAGGTCATCCTTTTTAGGCAGCGGCACCGCCGTGGTCTCGGCGTGGCTGAACCGCCGCTTGGCCATCCTGACGATCCTCAGCCGGCTGGCGCAATTGGGATCGGGACAAGCGATCTCCGCGTCCGAGGTCATCCAGTCGTTCGGGTGGGTTGGGCGCTGCTTGGCCGCCAGCAGAGGCAAGACGGCGGCGAGCGAATAGATCGAAAAACCCTGCCCTGCCGGCATCGACAGCATCTCGCCCTTAAGTTCGAAATAGTCGCCTTCCTTGGCGCCGCAATAGATCGGCTTGCCCTCCGGGATGACCGCCTCGACGCGAAGATCGAACAGCTCGAAACTGTCGTCGGCCATTCAAGCCTCCATCAGGCTGAAGGTAACATCGCAGGCGCCGTTGCGGCGGATGACACCGCAAGCGGCGGCGAACCGGTCACGCTCTTCGACGCGCACTTGCGCCACCACGCTGCCGGCCAGCCAGCCGATCGGGAACAAGAGCCGCGCGCCCTGCCCGTAGTAGAGGCCGATGTCGAAGATCGCATTGGGATTGCCGCCCCACATGCGTGGCGGCACGTAGGAAAGCACGATGTCGCCCGGCTGCGGCGTCAGCGTCGCGTTCTCGGCCGGCAACGGTTTCGCATAGGCCTGGCCCTCGAGATCGGCCGCGGGAACCGGACAGGAGATTTCCGGCCCCGTCCACATCGCATGGATGCCAGGGACGACACGTGGCGTGCCGAGATAGGCCGAGAGGAAGGCAGCGTTTTCCGGTGCCTTCTCGGGCAGCAGCAGCGCCGTGACGGAAAGCTGCGAGCGCGGCTCGGTGATCCTGATGGCGGTCATGTCTGGTCTTTCGCGGCGGCGGCCTGCAGCTTGCTGCGCAGGAAGGTGAAGGGGCGGCTGATGTCGGCGACAAGCGATTCGCGCGCCGCCTGCGCATCCTGCGTGGACAGCGCCATGACGATGCGGCGGTGATACTGGGCGGTGTCGACTTCGCCGGCCTCCGAGAAGGCATAGATAGCGACGCGGATGCAGGGCCCCGATTGCAGCCACAGGCTCTCGATCATCGGGATCAGCACGGCCGAGCCGCAGGAGCGGTAGATCTCGAAATGAAAGCTCTGATTGAGCGTCACTTCGCGATCGACGTCCTTCTTGTGTTTCAGCGCCCGCATCTCGTCCCATTCGCCGAGAATGGTTTCGATGGTGGCGATCTGGCGCGGGCCCATGCGGGCGGCGGCCAGCGCGATCGCTTCGCCCTCGATCAGGATGCGGGCACGCAAGAGATCATCCAGCCGTTCCAATGTGATCGGCGGCACACGCACCGAACGGTTGGGCAGCGCCTCCAGCGCCTTTTCCGTGATCAGCCTGCCGAGCGCCTCGCGCACCGGCATGGTCGAGGTGACCAAGGCGTCAGCTAGGCCACGGATGGTCAGCACCTGGCTCGGCTCGAACAGGCCGCCGATCAAGGCGCGGCGCAATTCCGAGTAGACGCGGTCCTGCACAGTTTCGCGGCCGACTGGCGCAAGCTGGGCCGCGATCGCCTCGTTGTTCTTTTCGATGGCAGCCTTTTGCATGGAATTCCGTTCTTGGCCGGTTTTCGGCTTGCGGATGAAATTAAAGCCGAATAGCGTGATCAAAGCAAGTGTGATCACAAATCATAATCAGGAGACGGCAACGATCGTCTTCGGCCAGAGGGTTTGATGAGCGAGGCAACCAAACGGCAAGGGGAAACCCGCGCGCCGGTTCTGACGGCAAGGAATGTCGTCAGGCGGTTCGGCGGCCTTGTCGCGGTCAACGATGTCTCGTTTGACGTCAAAGCGGGAGAAATCCTCGGCCTGATCGGCCCCAATGGTGCAGGCAAGACGACGATGTTCGACCTGCTCGCCGGCAGCATCCTGCCGACCAGCGGCGAGATCCTACTCAACGGCACGCCTGTCTCGGGCGAAGCCGCGCATCTGCGCATCGGTCATGGCCTTGGCCGAACTTTTCAGATCCCGCGCCCGCTGCCCAATCTGACGCTGATCGAAAACATTATGCTGGCCGCACAGGGCCAGGCCGGCGAAAAGCTGCTCGCCAATTTCATCACGCCATGGCGCGTCGCCGCGCAGGAAAGAGCCGCCAGGACAAAGGCGCTCGAACTGCTGGAACTGGTCACCCTCACCCATCTCGCGCATGAGCCGGCGCGGGTGCTTTCCGGCGGCCAGCGCAAGCTGCTCGAACTCGCCCGCGTGATGATGGCCGACCCGGCGATCATACTGCTCGACGAACCGGCGGCCGGCGTCAACGCGACGCTGCTGGAGGTCATCATCGACCGCATCCGGGACATCAACGCGCGTGGCATCACCTTCCTGCTGATCGAGCACAATATCGATATGGTGACGCGGCTTTGCCATCGCGTCCTCGTCATGGCGAGCGGCCAGCTGCTCAGCGAAGGCACGGCCGAAGAAGTCGCTCGCGACCCACGTGTCATCGAGGCCTATCTCGGAGGCGCGGCATGAGCGAGATCGTCCTCGATGTCCGCGACCTCGAAGCCGGTTACGAGCCCGGCGTGCCGATCGTGCGCGGCGCCTCGATCACTGTCAAAAAAGGCGAGATCGTCGTCGTGCTGGGCCCCAACGGCGCCGGCAAGTCGAGCTTCATCAAGGCCATCGCCGGCCTCGTCCCGATCACCGGTGGCACGGTGTTTCTGGACGGCAAGGACATTACCGCTGCGCCTGCCCACACCATGGTGCGGCTTGGACTGGCCTTCGTGCCGCAGACCGAAAACATCTTCCCGCTGATGTCGGTCGAGGACAATCTCAGGGTCGCCTGCGGCGTCCTCGAGCGGCGCGAAATCCCTGCCCGCATCGAGGAGATGTATGCCGCCTTCCCAGACCTCGTCCGCCAGCGCCGCACCGCCGCCGGCAATTTGTCGGGCGGACAGCGGCAGATGCTCGCTGTCGCACGGGCGCTGATCGTCCACCCCAGAGTGCTGGTGCTGGACGAGCCGTCGGCCGGCCTGTCGCCGAAATTCGTCTCGATGGTGTTCGAGATGCTGGCCGGCATCCGCAAGTCCGGCGTCACCATCCTGCTGGTCGAACAGAATGCCAAGGCGGCGCTCGCCATCGGCGACCGCGCCTATGTCCTGGTCGAAGGCAAGGACCGGCACGAGGGCATCGCCTCCGAATTGTGGAACGATCCGGTGGTCGCCGAACTCTATCTCGGCCAGCGCCCATCTAAGGCAGGGAAAGGAGGTGAGGCATGAGCCTGCAATTTGTCGTCGACGGATTGCTGACGGGTTCGATGATCGGCCTCGGCGCCATCGGCGTGACGCTTACCTATTCGATCCTGCGCTTCTCGAACTTCGCCCATGGCGACTTCATGGCATGGGGCACCTATGCGACGCTGGCCGTCGTCAGCGCCATCGGTGCGACAGTAGGCAAGGTGGCGCCGATCGCACCGCTGTCCTTCGGCTGGCCGCTCATTGTTGCGCTCGTTATCGGCATGGCCTTCACCGCGCTCTTGGCGCTGCTGCTCGACAAGGTGCTGTTTTCGCGGCTTCGCTCGCAAGGCCAGGCGATCATCGTGGTGATGGCGAGCTTCGGCGCCTCGATGGCGCTGAGAAGCCTGCTCGAATTCACCTTCACCTCGCGGCCGACCTATTTCAGCCGCGCGATCCAGATCGCCATGCCGGTCGGCTTCGGCATCCGCATCACACCCGACCAGATCGCGCTTTTGCTGCTGACCGCGGTGCTGGTGCTCGGCGTGCATCTGTTGATAACGCGCACGCAGACCGGCCGCTCGATGCAGGCCTTGAGCCAGAACGCGGCGCTGGCCCGCATCGTCGGCATCGATGTCGCCAGCGTGGTGCGCGTCACCTGGGTCATCGGCGGCGCTCTCGCCTGCGTCGCCGGCGTGATGATCGGCATTCTGGTGCAGATCCGCCCGTTCATGGGCTTCGACATGCTGCTGCCGATGTTCGCCGCCGCCATTCTCGGCGGCATCGGCAGCATTCCCGGTGCGGTGCTCGGCGGCCTGATCATCGGGCTCGCCGAGGCTGGTGCGGTGCAGTTGATCGGCGCCGAGTGGCGCGCCGCCGTTTCCTTCATCATCCTGATGGCGGTGCTGTTCGTGCGGCCGATCGGCCTGTTTGGTGTGAGGGAACGCTGATGGACCTGCTCGGTTACGGCGCCTTCTTCCTGACCACAGCGCTGATCTTCTCGCTGGTCACGCTAGGGCTCAATTTGCAGTGGGGCCTGACCGGGCTGTTCAATGTCGGCCTCGCCGGCTTCGTCGCCATCGGCGCCTACACATCGGCGCTGCTGACCACACCGGACGATGCCGCGCGGCTGGGCGGCTTCGGCCTGCCGATCCTTGTCGGCTGGGCGGGCGCCATGGTCGTCGGCGGCATCGCTGCAGCGCTTACCGGCATGGCAACGCTGCGGCTGAAATCCGACTATCTGGCGATCACCACCTTCGGCGTCGCCGTCGTCGTGCAACTGGTCGCGCTCAACGCGCAGAAACTGACCGGCGGCCCGTTCGGCATCGGTTTTATTCCGCGCCCCTTCGGCAGCCTTGCCGAGACGCCGCTGCTGTTCAACCTGTCCAACCTTGGCGTGGTCTCGGTGGTGACGCTGATCGCCTATCTCGCCTTGGAACATTTGTCGCGCAGCCCGTGGGGGCGGGTCTTGAAGGCGTTGCGCGAGGATGAGCGGGCGGCGATCTCGCTTGGCAAGAGCGCGCGTTTCTACCGCGTCCAGGCCTTTGCCGTCGGCGGCGCCATCATGGCGCTGGCCGGCGCGCTGCAGGCGCATTTCACCGGCTTCATCGCGCCGGATAATTATCTGCCGATCCTGACCTTCCAGGTCTGGGTGATGCTGATCGTCGGCGGTTCCGGCAGCAATCTCGGCGCCGTCATCGGCAGCATCCTGGTGTGGGCGATATGGGCCGGATCGGGCACGCTGACCAGCATCCTCTTCCCGCCGGAACAGCAGGCTCGCGCCGCCGCGCTGCAGATCGCCGCCATCGGCGTCATGCTCTGCGTCATACTGCTGATCCGGCCGAACGGCCTATTCGGCGACAGACCGCGGCGGTCCTGGTTAGGTAAGCGGGCGAAGGCGGCGACGGCCAGGAGCATTTCGCCGTCATGAATGCCACGGTTCGGCGGGAAACGCATGGCGCTTCGCTGTGGCATGCCGTCAGCCGCAACCGCCGCGAGCGGCCGGCGCTGCAGAGCGGGCTCGCTGTCGACCTGGCCATCGTCGGCGGTGGCTTTTCCGGTCTTTCCACCGCGCTGCACGCGGCGGGGAAAGGCCTTTCCGTCGCCGTTCTCGAAGCCGAATTCATCGCCTGGGGTGCGACCGGCAGGAATGCGGGCTTTGTCGTGCCGAACTTCGCCAAAATGGATCCAGTCGACATACTGGCCCATCTCGGACCGTCGCGCGGCGAAAGGCTGATCGATTTCGCCGCCGGCAGCGCCGACCTGGTCTTCCGCCTGATCCGGCAGCACGGCATCGACTGCGACGCCGTGCAGAACGGATGGATCCAGCCTGCGCATTCGCCTGCCGCCTTCGAGAAGGTCAAGTCACGTGCCGGGCAATGGGCACAGCTTGGCCGGCCGGCAGTCACATTGGACCGGCAGGAAATCGAAGCCCTGACGGGCGTGCCGGGCTATGCCGGCGGCTGGATGGATCGTTGCGGCGGCGTGCTCAATCCGGTCGCCTATGCGCGCGGGCTTGCCGATGCGGCGGAGAAAGCCGGCGCGAAGGTCTTCGAGCAGACGCGCGTCGCCTCGGTTGATCGCATAGCCGATGGCTGGATGCTAAAAACCCCATCTGGCTCAGTACGCGCCGGCAAGGTGCTGATCGCCACCAACGCCTATGGCTGGTCCCTCAATCCGTCATTGCAGCGAACCTATTTCCCGCTGAAAGTCTTCCAGACCGCGACAGCGCCATTGCCTCGTGAAGTACGCAGCCGGTTGCTTCCCGGCGGGCAAGGCGTCGGTGACACCAGACGCAATCTGTTCACCTTCCGCTTCGACGCCGAAAACCGGCTGATCAGCGGCGGCATGAACATCCTTGGCGCTGGTGCCGACACGCGCGTACCGCAGACGATTTGGCGAAGGCTTGGTCGGCATCTCGGTCTGCCCGACCTGCCGCCGCTTGCCTACAGCTGGTCGGGAATGGCAGCGGTTGAACCGGATTTCCTGCCGCACCTGATCGACCTCGGTCCGGGCCTGATCGCCGGACGCGCCTGCAACGGCCGCGGCATCGCGATGACAACGGCGATGGGCAAGGTGCTGGCGGACTGGGCCTCTGGAACCGAGGCCCGCGACCTGCCGCTGCCCTATGCGTCGCCGGCGCCAATCCCGTTCCATGCCTTGCTGCGGCACGCGCCCAACATGCTGCTCGGCTGGAGCATGCTGCGCGACCGGCTGGACGGGACGAGCTAGGCCGACGGCTACCTGGCAGCGTCAAGGTTTGCCGACAGCACGGCGGCCGCCATCGCGATGTCCTCTTCTATGAAGACCCGCACAGTGGGGCCGCTGCGCTGCTCCAGTGCGGCGACGATCTTGCGATGCGCGTCGTTGGAGTCCGGGATGTAGCGATCGGCCTGCATCAGCAGCTTGAGATAAGGCCCAACCCGCCCCCAGAGGTCGCGGATCATGTTCAAAAGGATCGGCGCGCCGGCATGCTGGTAGATGGCGAAGTGGAACGCCTCGTTCAACGAGAGATAGGCCCTGGCGTCGCCGGCCTCGATGGCACGCTGCATGCCGGCGAGCGTCGCCTGTATGTCAGCCAGCCCGCTTTCGCTCATCCTGGTCGCCGCCATCTCGCCCGCCAGTCCCTCGACGGCGATACGGATGCGCGTCAGTTCCTCGAAGGCAGGCGCGGACAGCAACGGCACGATGACCGAGCGGTTGTTCTGCATCTCGAGCAGTCGCTCGGCGACAAGTCGCTGCAGCGCCTCGCGGATTGGCGTGGTCGAGATGCCGAACGTCTCGGCGAGCTTGCGTATAACCAGCGTCTGCCCCGGGCTGAAACCACCCGAAATCAATTCCTGCTTGAGCGCACCATAGGCGCGGTCATTCAGGGTCTGATGTTCGAGCTTCAGCATGCGCGGCCCGCTCCGATCACCAGTTCGACAAAGCGCGATCGAGCGTCTCGGCCAGTTGCTCGGCATTGTCCCTGGCAAACGGCAGTGGCGGCCTGATCTTCAGCACATTGCCGCGCGGACCGCAGGACGAGATCAGCACGCCGTCCTCGCGCATGGCTTCGACGACCGCCGATGTCTTGGTGGCGGCCAGCGCCTCGTCACCGTCCGCCGTCAGCTCGACACCGAAATAGAGGCCGTTGTGCCTGATATCGGCGACCGCGCCATGCCGGCTCTGCAGGGCGCGCAGCAGCTCAGCCGTATAGGCGCCGACATTGCGCGCATTCTCGATCAGTCCTTCGCCTTCGATCACCTCCAGAACGGCGAGGCCGACGGCGGCAGCGACCGGATTGCCGCCAAAAGTGTTGAAGTAACCGGTGTTCGAGCCGAAGGAGGCGACAAGTTGCGGCCGCACCAGCACGGCACCCATCGGGTGCCCATCGCCGATCGGCTTGCCCATCGTGACGATGTCGGGCTCGACGCCGTAATTCGCGAAGCCCCACATGCCCTGGCCGAGCCGGCCGAAGCCAGACTGGACCTCATCGGCAATGACGATGCCGCCGGCCTTTTTTACATGGTCGGCCGCCTCGCGCATTACCGCCGCATCCGGAAAGAAGATGCCATCGCTGGAAAAGGCCGAGTCGAGAAGCAATGCGGCCGGCCGGATATTCTTTGCGCGCATATCTTCGATGGCGGCAGCGACATTTCTGGCGAAATCATGTGCGGCCCGGCCATGGTCGCGGAACGTGTCCGGCGCTGTCACGGTGCGGTGCTGCGCGGGCACGCCCTTTGCCCCGACCGCCGCCGGCGACAGCTGCGCCGTCGCGATGGTGGCGCCGTGATAGGCAAAGTCGGTGATGATCACCCCGGTGCCGCCGCTGGAATGCTGGGCGATGCGGATGGCGAGGTCGTTGGCCTCGCTGCCGGTGCAGGTGAACATGGCATGGCCGAGATGGGCCGGCACGGTGCCGAGAAGTTTCTCCGCGTAGTCGAGGATGATCTCGCTGAGATAGCGTGTGTGGGTGTTGAGCGTGGCGGCCTGCCCCGAAAGCGCCTCGACGACACGCGGATGGCAGTGTCCGACCGAGGCGACGTTGTTGTAGGCGTCGAGGAATCTGCGACCCTGGGCATCGTAGAGCCACACACCGCTGCCACGCACCAGATGGATCGGATTGCGGTAGAAGGCGCGGTAAGTCGGCCCGAGCAGCCTGGCGCGGCGCTCGAGCAGCGCGCGCTCCGATGCAGCCGCGTCGGCATTTGAAGGATATGGCGAGGACTGGGACACGAGCATTTACTCCGGATTGGAATTGTCGAGAAAATAGCGGCGGGCATCGGTGGATGACAGACCATCAAGCTTTTCAAGCGAAGCCCAGACCTCGGTGGCGAGGCGCAGCACGTAGTCGCGTTTGGCCGGGAAACGCTCGGCCTGCCAACTGGCGATGTTGACGATGAGCGCAAGGCGGGCACGGATCAGATTGAAGAGAATGCCGATCTCTTCGGCCTCCAATGGCTGCACCGACTGATAGCCGGCGACAAAGCGCACCGCCGGCGCAAGCGGATGACCTTGCGCCGGCCAGCGATAAACGGCGCCGATGGCGAGGTCGCAGATCAGCGGCGAATGGATCATGTCGCCGAAATCGAGGATGCCGCTGACGATCTCCGGCCGCGACGCGTCCATCACCACATTGTAGGAGTTCATGTCGTTGTGGACGATCTGCGCGCGCAGGGTGGGGATGACCGGCGCCGCATGCTGCTCGAAGGAGTCGATCGCGCGCTCGACCATCGCCCGCCGGCTCGGATCACTGATATGCGCCATCATCGGCCGTGTCTTGGCGACCTTGCGGATGTCCCAGAGCAGGTCGTTGCCGGCGGCCGGGTGGAAGAAGCCGCGCAGCGCCCGGCCAAGGCGGGCGAGGAAGATGCCGAGATTGCGATCCTGCGCATCGGAAGTCGGCGAGCGCGACAGCAGCTGACCGGGCAGATAAGTCACCAGCCGGATGATGCGCGGCGCCGATCCACCAACACTGGCTGCAAATTGCGGCTCGCCTTCAAGGCTTTTGCGCACCGAGGGAACCGGCAAGGTGGGGTCGACTGCAAGGATGTGGTCGAGCGCCTTGTTCTGGAAATCGGTGAAGCCGGCCTCTTCCGCCGGATGGGAGATCTTTAGAACGAACTCACGCTCGCCGTCGGCCTGGATGTGGAAATTGTGGTCGCGTTCGCCAGGCAGCGGACGCGCGGTGCCGGTCAGCCCATAGTACCGGCGCAGGATGGCGAGCGCTTCGGCCGCCGAAACATCAGGCGCGTCCTCGGCGAGTGTTTCGCCGAACGCATCGGGGACGGCCGCATTCATGGCTTAGCCTCGATAGGTTCAAGCCCGCACCAGTCGGCGATGAACAGCGCGATGGTCTGGGTGACCTTGCGCACCGAGTCGAGATCGACCGCCTCGTCATAACCATGCGGCATGCGGCAGATCGGGCCATAGACGATCGCCGGCGTGTCGGCATAGAGGCCGAAGAAGCGTGCATCCGTCGTCGCCGAGGTGACGTGTTCCGTCAGCGGCTCGCCCCAGACGGCGGTATGGCTGCGGCGCAGCACGGATTCCATCTCGTCGGCATCCTCCAGCACATAGCCTTCGGCCATGAAGCCGTTGTAGGTGAGGCTCGGCGGACGATTGGCCAGGAACGGATCGGCACGCGCCGCTTCGGCGATACAGGCCTCGAGCTCGGCTCTCGCGTCTTCGAGCCTCTGGCCGGGATAGGTGGCGACGCGCATCTCGAAGACACATCGCGCCGGAACGCTCGATGTCCATTCGCCCCCTTCGATCTTGCCGAGATTGAAGCGGATCGGGTGCGGGTGATCATGGAAATGCTTGTCGTCGACCTTGCGCGCGTTCCAGACGATTTCGAGTTGCTTCAGCGCCTGGATGATGACAAATGCCTTTTCGATGGCATTGGCCCCGGCCGAAAATGCACCCGACGCATGCTGCGGGTCGCCGTCGACCTCGACCCGGAACCAGATCGGCCCGACCTGCGCCCGCATCAGCCTCGGCTCCAGCGGTTCGGGAATGAAGGCGGCGTCGGCGCGGTAGCCGCGCTGCAGGCAGGCAAGCGCGCCATTGCCGGTGCATTCTTCCTCGACCACCGACTGCAGGTAAACGTTCGCGGCCGGCTGATAGCCAAGGCTGCGCAAGGCGGTCAGCGCATAGAGACAGGCGGACAGGCCGGCCTTCATGTCGCCGGCGCCGCGGCCATGCATCCAGCCGTCCTCGATCACCGGGTCGTAGGGATCGCGCACCCAGCGGTCGAGCGGTCCGGTCGGAACGACATCGATATGGCCGTTGAGGATCAGCGAGCGGCCGGTCGCGTTTCGCGGCGTATGCGTGGCAACGACATTGAAGGCGTCGTCATAAGAAACTGCCACGGGTGAAAAACCCGGCAGGTCGCGAACCGCATCGACATCGACGCGCCACATGTCGACGGCATAGCCGTCAGCCTCAAAGGCAGCCGCCATGAACGATTGTGCGGCATGTTCCTCGCCACGCTGTGAAGGAAAACGCACGAGCTCTTGCAGAAACGCTACCTGCCGCGCGAAGCCGTCATCGACCGCGCTCAGAATGGCCTCGTCCGCAATCCGCTCAGGCATCATATTTCACTTTCTTCTGAATGGTGTATCATATCTCATATGCCATTCCTGTGAAATGCAAGAGGCATACGCGCCAAACTTTCAGTCCAAGGTTTGCCGTTCGATGCTGCCATGGTCTTGGGGAGTTGGCATCGGATGCAGCAAGCCGATACTGCTATCTCTGGAAGACATGACGGGGAATGCGTTGATCACCGAAGACACGATGCCGGCCGAAATCACCGATCTCGCCATTGGCTACCATCGCCTGCCGGCGGGCAAGCTTGCCAATGCGGTGACGTGGATGGAGGCGCGCTCGCCGCAGCCCGATCTCGCGCACCCCTTGGCCATGACACGGATCACGACGCCCGACTGCGCTTCCTATCGGGCGATCTTCCTCGAGATCGGCGCGCCCTGGCTTTGGGACCGTGTTTCCGAAATGTCCGATGCCGAAATCACCGAGCATTTCGCCGACCCGCGCCAGCATCTCTACTACGGCCATGACGAGACCGGCGCCCATCTCGGTATGGTCGAATTCTTCGTCGCCGACAGCAGCGAGATCGAGATCATCTATTTTGGCCTGTTCCCGTCCCTGACCGGCAGGGGTTTCGGCAAACGGCTGATGGCCGGGGCACTGGACCTCGCATGGTGTCTCAACCCGAGCCGCATCTGGCTGCATACAAGCAGCTTCGATCATCACAGTGTCATCGGGTTCTACAGTGCCTGCGGGTTCGTGCCGTTCGCGACCGGATTTGAGATCGTCGACGATCCCCGGATCAAGGGAACCTTGCCGCGCGATGCCGCACCGCAGATTCCGCTGATCGAAACGGAGTGGAGCAATGGCAAGGGAGCCGCGCTTTCCCCGGAAAAGCGACAAGTTGCGCGGACCTAGATGAGAACAGCCCCGCAATCCGTCAGCCAAGCGTCGCCGCACCATCGCCGATGGGTTCGCCGCGAGACCATCCTGTCGACGCTGGAGCGCCATATCGACACGCGCATCGTGCTGTTCGCCGCGCCGGCCGGCTTTGGTAAATCGACGACGATGGCGCAATGGGCCGCGGAAGTCGCGCGCCACGGTCGGCTGACCGCTTGGCTGTCTTGCGAAGCGACGGACAATGACGAGGGCGCCTTCCTGTCGCATCTGGTGGGCGCGCTGCGCCAACTGGTTCAGAGTCCGGCGGAACTCGATCTTGCCTTCCAGTCGAGCCCGATCCCCCAGCTCGATGTCGTGCTCTCGGCACTTGTGGCGGGTCTGGCGGCGCGCCAGGCCGACATCACCCTGTTCTTCGACGATTACCACGCCGTCGAGGCGCCGGCGGTGAAGCGGTTCATGGAGCGTCTGACCCGGCAGGCGCCGGCAAACGTCGCCTTCGTCATCGGCTCGCGCAGCCTGCCCGACCTGCAGCTCGGCAAGCTCCGGGTGCTTGGCGACGTCTTCGAAATCGGCCCGGACGATCTGCGCTTCGCCTCGTCAGAAGCGGAAGCCTTCTTCAACGACAAGCTGGGCTTGAGCGTCAGCAGCGGTGCGGTGGAAACCCTGTGCTCGCGCACCGAAGGATGGGCCGCCGGCCTGCAACTGGCCTCGCTGTCGCTGAGTGCCGCACATGCACCCGAAACCGTCATCGGCAACTTCACCGGCGCCAACCGAAACGTCGCCGACTTCCTGATGGGCGAAGTGTTCCTGGAACTGCCGCCGGCAATCGCAAAATTCCTGCTCTACAGTTCGATCTTCGAACGCTTCAGTGCCGAGGCCTGCCGAGCGGTGATGCGGGCGGCCGATGCCGAGGCGGCGATTACCGAGATCGAGACGCGCAATCTGTTCCTGGTGCCGCTCGACGAAGAACGGCGCTGGTTCCGCTACCATCATCTGTTCCGCGATTTCCTCAGCCGCGAAATGGAGCGGCGCGAACCGGAGATGATCGCGCCGCTGCATCTGGCGGCCGCCGAATGGTTCGGCGAGCGCAAGATGCTGACAGAGGCGATCGGGCACGCGTTGGCCGCCGGCGACCATGCCCGCGCGGCGGTGTTCGTCGAGAACAATGCGCTCGACCTCATCGCCCAGTGCCAGCTCCTCTATGTGCGTCAGTTGCTTGCGCTGCTGCCGAGGACGCTGATTGACCAGCGCATCCGGCTGCAACTCGTCGTGCTGTGGCTGGCGGTGCACAGCAGCCAACCCGAGATTGCGCAGCAGACGCTTAGCAACGCGCGCAAGCTGGTCGAGGCCGGACCGGCCGACGGCAGTGACCCGGGCACCATGACCGGCACGACGATAAAGGCCGAGCTCGTGGTCCTCGCCGCTGCCGTGCACAGCACGCTGGAGCAGTTCGATCAGGCGCGCGACACAGCCCTTGCGGCCCTGCGCGTCATCGCGCCCGATGCCTGGTTCATGGAGGGCGCGACCGCCAACGTCATAGGCTACAACCTCTATGCGCTGGGCGACCTCGAAGGTGCCCGCGCCGCCATCGACGCGGCACGACGGGCGCACGAGCGAAGCGGCAGCCTGCTCGGCGTCACCATCGCCAATTGCTACATGGCCGTGATCGAGCGTTCGGCGGGCCGCCTGCCCGCCGCAGAGCGGCTGCTGCGCAACGCCATCATCGAGGCCAGGGCGCGGATCGGTGCAAACTCCTATGCCGAAGCCCTAGCCGGAACGCTGCTTGCCGAACTCGCCTACGAGACCAATGCGTCGGGCGAGGCGTTGACGCTGGTCGAGAATCTCGGACCGCAGATCGAAGGCGCGGCGGTCATCGTCTATCCCCTGGCCAGCGTGCCGACCTATGCCCGCGTGCTGCAGCTGACGGGCCGCACCGAAGCGGCATTGGATATGCTGGAGCGCGTCTATCAACGCGTGCGCGGCACGGTGTATCGCCGCCTGGCATCGATGATCGTGCATGACCGCATACGCGTGCTGCTCGACCAGAGCCGCAATGTCGAGGCGCGCGCGCTGCTGGCCGAGCATCGCGGAGAAGGGACCGAGGCGTCGATGGTTATCACCACCGCCAACGAGTTCGAATTCTTCGCCGAGGGCCGCCTGCTGACGGCCGAGAAATCCTATGCCGATGCCGCGCGGATTTTCGACGCGCTGCTGGAGCGCACGAGAGACAGCGGGCGCATGCGCCGCCATATATTGGCGCTGATCCTGGGCGCCAAGGCTGCCAGCGCTGCCCACGACCAACGCGAGGCAGACCGCAATCTCCTCGAAGCACTACGTCTTGCCCAGCCGTCAGGCTTCATCCGTTCCTTCGTCGACGAGGGAAGGCCTGTCGTCGAAGGGTTGAGGCGGCTGCGTGCGGCTCAGGCGAAGACCGATCCCGCGCTGTCAGCCTATGCGACGCGCATCATCGATGCCGCGCAGGCGATGCCTGTCGCGACAAGCAAGCTGGCCGCACCAGCCGCTGAGAAGGAACAGCTCACCCAGCGCGAGGCCGAACTGCTGCGCTATCTCACTGAGGGCATGTCCAATCGCGATATCGCCTTGGCGCTGTCGGTGAGCGAAACCACGGTGAAATGGCACCTGAAGAACATTTTCGGCAAGCTTGCGGTATCCAACCGGGTGCAGGCGGTGCGCGCCGCGCAAGGGTCAGCAGGCGCCCATCCCCCTCCGAAAGGAGGGGTATAGAATAACGGGCACAACCCCTCTTTCGGGTCGGGCCACATGATCGTCAGCCTGCTAGCGTCACCTGGTTTTCGGAGGACGCTGCGGATGGCGACAGGCTACGTTTTTCACGAACAGCTGATGTGGCACGACACCGG
The DNA here is from genome assembly GCF_004022985.1 of Mesorhizobium sp. M7A.F.Ca.ET.027.02.1.1. Classification (NCBI taxonomy): domain Bacteria; kingdom Pseudomonadati; phylum Pseudomonadota; class Alphaproteobacteria; order Hyphomicrobiales; family Phyllobacteriaceae; genus Mesorhizobium; species Mesorhizobium sp. M7A.F.Ca.ET.027.02.1.1. The sequence continues at coordinate 39,471 of NZ_RZOL01000007.1, forward strand.
CCCCAGCGCCGACATGATGCCGCCCGGCCGTTTCGTGGAACCCGGCCGCCATCTGGAATCGCCCGGCTCGAAGCGCCGGCTGAACAACCTCATCCAGGTCAGTGGCCTGTCGCGTCATCTGGTGCCGATCATCCCAGAGCCAGTCTCGATCGAGGACCTGCTGCGCGTGCACACGCAACGCCATGTCGACGATATCCGCATGCTCAGCGAGCGTGGCTCCGGTTTCGCCGGACCACAGGCGCCGATCGGTCTCAACAGCTTCGACATCGCGCTGCTGTCTGCCGGCACCACCTATGCCGCCATGCGCGCGGTGCTGACCGGCCGCGTCGACAATGCCTATGCGTTGGCGCGGCCGCCGGGGCATCATGCCGAACCCGACCAGGCGATGGGCAACTGCCTGTTCTCCAACATCGGCGTTGCTGTCCGCCGGCTGCAGCATGAAGGTTTGCTCGGGCGCGCGGCGATAGTCGACTGGGATGTGCACCACGGCAACGGCACCGAGACGGTGTTCTATTCCGACCCGTCGGTGCTGACCATTTCCGTGCATCAGGACAATCTCTACCCGACCGGGCGCGGTGCGCTGGCCGACAACGGGAAAGATGCCGGCAAAGGCTACAACATGAACATACCTCTGCCGGGGGGCAGCGGCACCGGCGCCTATGAAGCGGCTTTCGACCGCGTCATCGCACCTGCGCTGCGCGCCTACAGACCGGACCTCGTCATCGTCGCTTCCGGCTTCGATGCGTCAGGCTTTGATCCGCTCGGCCGCATGATGCTCAACAGCGAATGCTTCAGGCGGCTCGCCGCGCGCATGGTGGCGTTGGCCGCGGAAACATCGCAAGGACGCCTGATCATGACCCATGAGGGCGGCTACTCCGAAGGTTATGTGCCGTTCTGCGGCCATGCCGTCATCGAGACGCTGGCCAATCACCGTACCGAAGTGGTCGATCCGCTGTCGGACCATATCGACGAGTGGGCTGGGCAGGATCTGCAGCCACACCAGGCTGCTGCGATCGATGCCGCAGAGGGGCTGCTCGCCGGCCTGCGCCAACGTCTCGCAAGCGCGGCCTGACGCGATGGATTTTCTCATCACCACGCTGCTCAATGCTCTGACGCTGATCAGCATCCTGATGCTGGTCGGGCTCGGGCTGGCGATCAGCTTCGGCCTGATGAACGTCACCAATTTGGCGCATGGCGAGTTCGTCACCGTCGGCGCCTTCGCTGTCTATTTCGTCCAGAGCATAGGCGGCTCTTTCTGGCTGGGCCTGGCCGCCGCGCCCATCGCCGGCGCGGTGGTCGGCTGCATCCTCGAATTCGCCATCATCCGCCATCTCTATTCCAGGCCTGTCTCGACCGTTCTCGCCACCTGGGGTGTCAGCCTGATCCTGCAGCAAGGGCTGGAACTGACCTTCGGCCTCGGCGCCAAGCCCGTGACGCCGCCGATCGAGGGCACGCTCGATCTCGTCTTCACCGTCTATCCGGCCTACCGGCTGATCCTGATCGGCATCGCCATGCTGACCTTGCTCGGCGTCATCCTGCTGATCAGCCGGACGCCCTTCGGCCTCGATATCCGAACCGTCATCCAGAACCGCGAGATGGCCGAGGGCGTCGGCATCAACACGCGGCGCACCTACGCCATTGCCTTCACCTTTGGCGCGGCCATCGCCGGGCTTGCCGGCGGACTGGTCGCGCCACTGGCGATCGTGCTGCCGCAGATGGGGGTGAACTATCTCGCCAACGCCTTCTTCGTCGTCATCGTCGGTGGCGTCGGCTCGATTGGCGGCCTTGTCCCCGGCAGCGTCTTCGTCGGCGGGCTGACCAGCATCCTCAATTATCAGATCTCGCCGTCGCTGGCGCAGGCGATCGTGCTGCTGGCTGCCATCGTCGCTGTCCGTCTGCGGCCCAACGGTCTGTTCAACGGTGCGTCGCGATGATCGCCCGTGATCGCAACTGGCTGCTGATCTTCGCCACCTGCGTGGCGCTCGCGATCATCTATCCGTTCTTTGCCGGCGGCTATCAGCTGACGGTGATCCGCGACGCGCTGATCTTCGGCCTGTTCGCGGCGAGCCTCGACTTCTTCTGGGGCCGCACCGGAATCCTGTGTTTCGGCCACGCCGCCTTTTTCGGCATCGGCGGCTACATCATGGCGCTGGTCACGCTCAATGATGCCATCCCCTTTGGAAGCTTACTCGGCATCATGGGTGCGGTGGCGGGTGCGGCCTTCGTCGCCGCCATCATCGGCTACTTCCTGTTCTTCGGCGGCATCCGTGGCAGCTATTTCACCATCGTCACGCTGGCCATGGGCGTCATCTGCCAGCAGGCCGCGGTCTCCTGGAGCTCGGTTACCGGCGGCGACAGCGGCCTGATCGGCATCCCGCCGATCGAGTTCGATCTTGGCGGGCTGCACGTCGATCTCAGCCAGGATCTGCCCAGCTACATCTTCGTCTCGGCCATCGTCGCCATGACGGTGCTGGCGCTCTGGTTGATCAGCCGTGGCCGCTGGGGCACGGTGCTGACCGCCATTCAAGACAATGAAATCCGGGCGGCCGCGCTCGGCCACAATGCGCCGTTGCGGCTGCTTGTCACTTTCGTCCTGTCGGCGGCGATCGCCGGCCTTGCCGGCGCCCTCTATGTCTGCATGGCCGGGCTGGTGGCACCCGATCTGTCCGGGCTGCTTCTGTCGACGGAAGTTGTCGTCTGGGTGGCGGTCGGCGGACGCGGCACGCTGCTTGGGCCAGTACTGGGCGCCATCTTCATTCAGCGCGCGCAGCAGACGATCAGCAGCTTCAACCCGAGCCTATGGCCCCTTCTGCTCGGCTGTGTCTTCGTCATCATCGTCTTCGTCCTGCCGGATGGCATCCTGTCGATCTACGCGCGGCTGAAAGGCCTGTTCAAGGGCAGGAGGCGCGCGCAATGAGCGACATCCTGCTGCAGGCTGAAAATGTCGGTATCCGCTTTGGCGGACTGCAGGCGCTGGAGGCTCTGAACCTCACCGTACGAGACAAGGAGCTTTGCTGCATCATCGGGCCGAACGGCGCTGGCAAGAGCACTTTCCTCAACGTGCTGACGGGCACGCTGCGTCCGACCAGCGGCAGCGTGCGCTTCCTCGGCCATGACATCGCCGGACTGCCGCTGCATCGCATCGCCCGGCTCGGCATCGCCCGCAAATTCCAGATACCCTCGGTCTTCCCGAACCTCTCGGTGGAGGACAATCTGAAGGTCGCGCGCTGGGGCGCGCCTTCGCCTGTGCGCCCGGTTGGTGAACTCTTGGAACTGGTCGCGCTCGGTAACCGTGCCGCCACGCTGGCCGGCGAGCTCGCGCACGGCCAGAAGCAATGGCTGGAGATCGGGATGGCGTTGGCGATAGAGCCGCGCCTGCTGTTGCTCGATGAACCCACTGCCGGCATGACGCCGCAGGAGACGCTGGCGACGGCGCAGATGCTGCTGCGCCTCAAGGGCGAGTTCTCGATTGTTGCCGTCGAGCACGACATCCGCTTCGTGCGGGCGCTGAACTGCGAGACGTTGGTGCTGCATCAGGGACGCCGGCTGCGCAGCGGTCCTTTCCATGACATCGAGACCGACGAGATGGTCCGCGATGTCTATCTGGGGAGGCGCTGATCATGCTGCGGACAATGGCGGTGTCGGCCGGCTACGGTCTGCTCCCCGTGCTGAACGGCATCGACCTCAGCGTCGCGCCGGGCGAAGTGATCGGCTTGCTCGGCCGCAACGGCGCCGGCAAGACGACGCTGTTGCGCGTCATCGCCGGCGGCTTGCGGGCAAGCGGCGGCGCCATAATCCTCCGCGACCAGGACCTCACCAACGCTCCGGCTTTCCGCCGCGCGCGCGCAGGCATCGCGCATGTGCCCCAGGGGCGCGGGATCTTTAACCAGCTGACGGTGCGGCAAAACCTGGAAGTCGGCACCCGCGCCGCCAAGGACCGTGGCGACGGCGGCATTCCGGCCGACATCTTCGGCTATTTTCCAATCCTGCGCGAACGCGAAGCGCAGGTCGCCGGCACGCTTTCGGGCGGCCAGCAGCAGATGCTGGCGATCGGCCGCGCACTCTGCGGTCTGCCGTCGGTGCTGCTGCTCGACGAGCCCTCGGAAGGCATCCAGCCGAACATCGTGCAGTCGATCGCCGAACTGGTGCCGCGCATAGCCCGCGAGCGCGGCATCGCGATCGTTCTGGTCGAACAGAATCTCGATCTCGTTCTCAAGGCATCGGACCGTTGTCTGGTGATGGAGAAGGGCAGGATCGTCCATGAAGGCGCGCCGGAGGCGTTCGCCGACGAGACCCTGCTCAAGGATTTGTTGGCTTTATAGGGCCCGCCCGAAGCGCGCCTGGACCTGTTGGCTTTGTAAGGCGTGCATGGGGCGCGCCTGGGACTGGAAGGGAACACAACAATGATAAGCAGAAGAACTGTCTTGAAATCCGGCGGCGCCGCGGCCGCCTTCGCCATCGTCGGCGCGCCGTCGATCCTGCGCGCCGCCGACACCGTCAAGGTCGGCCTGTCGATCCCGATCACCGGGCTGCAGGCGATCCTCGGCGAGACGCTGCTCAATTGCTACAAGTTGGCCGCCGCCGAGCTCAACGCCGCCAACGGCATTGGCGGACGCCAGGTCGAGCTCATCATCGAGGACAACCAGACCACGACCAAGGGCTCCATCGACAAGGCGCGCAAGCTCATCAACGAAGACAAGGTCGACGTGATCATGGGCACGATCATTTCGCCCGAACGCAGCGCCACGCTGTCGGTCACCTCGAAGGCCAAGAAGCTGTTCTTCTACCCGACCAATTTCGAAGGCGGCGAATGCAACCGCTACTTCGTCGCCACCGGCCCGATCCCGATGCAGCAGGTCGACCCGATGATGCCGTGGGTGGCCGAGAACCTCGGCAAGACGATCTATGTCATGGCTTCGGACTATGCCTGGCCGCAGAAGATGACCGAGGCGATCACGGCGGCCTATGAGAAGGCCGGCGGCAAGATCATCGGCGCCGACTACTATCCGTTCGGCACCACCGATTTCGGCCCGGCCTTCCAGAAGATCAAGTCACTGAAGCCCGATGTCGTCTGGTCGATGGTGGTCGGCAACGACGCCGTCACCCAGCTCAAGCAGTATCGCAGCTTCGACATCAAGCAGCCGCTGATCGCCCCGCTCGACGAGGTCTTCAACAAGGACGCGCTGCCGCCCGGCGTGGCGGCCGGCACCTATGCGCCGCAACCCTACTGGATGGCGCTCGACAACCCGGTCAACAAGAAGTTCATCTCGAGCTTCCGCGAGAAGTTCGGTCAGGAGAAGATGGTCAACGGCATCGGCGAGGCCGGCTACAACGGCCTGCATCTCTATGCGCTGGCCGCCGAGAAGGCTGGATCGTTGAAGGACGATGATGTGCTGGCCGCGCTGCCGTCGATCGAGTTCGACGCACCGCAAGGCAAGATTCGTGTCGACGCCACCAACAACCACACGCTGTGCCATTCCTATGTAGGCAAGGCGGCGGCCGACGGCATCGGCTACGAGATCGCTAAGGACTTCGGCACCATCGAGCCGGTGACGCCTTACTGCAAGGTGTAGGGTCTTCCGCCCAAGCAATCCTGACGGCGGCTTGTCGCTGCCGTCAGGGCGTCTGCGGCGCTGGCAGCCGCTCGCGCAATTCGTCGACGAGCACCCTGGTGTTTTCGGAATAGTCGATGGGCACGACGACGAGATGCACGCCGCCGCCGGTGAAGGCCTTTTCAAGCGCCGGCCGCAAGTCGGCGATCTCCGCAACCCTGGTCCCCTTGGCGCCATAGGCCTCGGCATACTTGACGAAATCGGGATTGCCGAAGGTCATGCCGAAATCCGGAAATTCGTCAACCGCCTGCTTCCAGCGGATCATGCCGTAGGCATGGTCTTCGAGCAGCAGGACGACGAGGTTGAGCTTGAGCCTGACGGCGGTTTCCAGTTCCTGGCTGTTCATCATGAACCCGCCATCGCCACAGATGGCCATGACACGGCGCTGCGGATAGAGTAGTGCCGCCATCATCGCCGACGGCAAGCCCGCGCCCATGGTGGCCAGCGCATTGTCGAGCAGGATCGTGTTTGCCATGCGCGTCCGGTAGTTGCGCGCAAACCAGATCTTGTACATGCCGTTGTCGAGGGCGAGAATCCCGTCGGCCGGCATCACGGCGCGCACGTCGTGCACGATGCGCTGCGGCGTGAAGCGATCTTCGGTGGCCCGCGCGGCGATCCGGCTCAGAATGCCTTCGCGCAGCGGCAGCAGGACCTGCGCGTTGGGGATCTTGCCCTCGATGCGGTCGGCCAGCAGCGCCAGCGAAGGGCCGAGGTCGCCGACGATTTCGGCTTGCGGGAAATAGACCTGCTCGACATCGGCTGATTGGTAGCCGACATGAATGACCCTCGGCCCCTTCGCCCCCATAATGAAGGGCGGCTTCTCCACGGTGTCGTGACCGATGGTGATGATCAGATCGGCCTGCTCGATGGCCTCGTGCACATAGTCGCGCTCCGAAAGGGCTGCCGTTCCCATATAGAGCTCCGTGCCGCCGGGCACGGTTCCCTTGCCCATCTGCGTGGTGAAATAGGGAATTTGCGTGCGCAGCACGAACTGCGCGACATCGGGGGTCACGCGCGGTCGCGACGCCGCCGCGCCGAACATCAGCAGCGGACGCCTGGCTTCCATGATCATACGGGCGGCGCGATCAAGCGCGCCCGGGCTGGCCAGCGGCAGTTCGACCGGGTGCGTCGGCACCAGCGCGATCGGTTCACACTCGGCCGCCGCAATGTCCTCCGGCAGTTCCAGATGTACGGGGCCGGGACGCTCTTCCTGGGCGACACGGAAAGCTTCGCGCACCAGCGAGGGGATCATCTTCGGCGAGACGATCTGGCGCGACAGCTTGGTCAGCGGCTTCATCGCCGCGACGATATCGACGATCTGGAAGCGCGCTTGCCGGGATGACAGGATGCCCTTCTGGCCGGTGATCATGATCATCGGCATCGCGCCGAGCAGCGCATAGGCCGAACCGGTCGAAAGATTGAGTGCACCTGGGCCAAGCGTGGTGATGCACACACCTGGCTTGCCGGTGAGCCTACCATAGGTGGCGGCCATGAAAGCGGCTGCCTGCTCGTGGCGGGTCAGGATCAGCTGGATCGAGGAGCGGCGGATGGATTCGACGATATCGAGATTTTCTTCGCCGGGAATGCCGAAAATCCGTTCGACCCCTTCGTTCTCGAGGGCCGCGACGAACAAGTCCGAACCTTTGGTCATAAACTGTCTCTCCCGCAACATTCCGTCGGCCACCTTCATATGGCATCGGAATGCGACGCCTCAAAGAGGCATCTTCGGCCGCGGGTCAGAGCCGCGTGTTGCAGCTCGCCGCCTTCGGCGATGCGAAAAGTTCCTTCGGCGCGGACCACTGGCTGACGGTCGCGCCGCGCGTGCCGGTGATCAGCGAGCGCAGTTCCGACAGATAGGTCTGCACGAAGAACGAGGTCTGGCTTTCCAGCGGCGTGTAGGGGCCTGGCCGGTAGGCACGGGACATAATGCCGTCGGCATTGTCCTCGGTGATCTTCTTGTCCTGCACCGTGGTGACGTCCCACATCCAGCTGATCGCATCGGCGTCGATGTCGTTATCGGCATCCTTGTCGACGAGCCAGGTCAGGATGACGTCTGTTTCCATGGCGTTGCGCGGTATCATCTGGAACAGCGTGACATAATCATTGGCAGCACTTGCAAACGACAGGCGTCCGAGGCGAAAGCCGCTTTCGCCGCCATCATAGGCGTGACGACCACCCATCAGGCACGAGAGCCCCTCGCCCGTATTGGACAGCGTGTTACGGCCGGAGCCGATCGGCTTGCGGTGCATGGCAAACGGCATCGTGTCGAGGTCGCCTGCTTGCCATGCGCCCTTGTGGAACTCGGCATCGCCGATGACGCTGTGCCAGGCCTCGATTTCGTTCTGCCACTCGACCGCCTTGTCGGCATCGCGGGTCGCGGTCACTTTGACATGGCCGTTGACGCGGTAATATTCGGGATGAGCCGGCCGGCAGTGATAGCATTCGAGAAAATTCTCGAGCACCAGCTTCCAGTTCGCCTTGGTCAGATAATTCTTGCGGGCGACGATGCGTGCACGGTCGAGGCCGTTTTCGCGCAAGCCGCCCGTCAGCCCGTCCGCGACAGGCTGGATGTCGGGCAGCGAACTAGCATCGAGGCCGCAGAAGACGAGGCCGCCGAAACCCTTGCAGGGCACGCGGTGCAGTCCCAGCGCTTCCGGATCGACGCTTGCCGGCAGATCCTGCCGCGACTGCAATTCACCGGTCAGCCTGAACGACCAGGCATGATAGGGGCAGACCAGAAGCTTGCCGCGACCATCTTTGGCGCAGAGCCGCGAGCCGCGATGGGTGCAGACATTGTAATAGGCCGCGATGTCGTCCTCGCCATCGCCGAAGCGCACGACGATGATCTCCTCGTCGAACAGCTGGCGCACGATGTAGCGGCCCTTTTCAGGCACCTCGCTGGCATGGGCGACAAGCATCCATTGGCGTGGGAACCACAAGTCACGCTCCAGCGCGAAGATCGCAGGGTCGGCATAGAAGGCCTGTTCCAGCGACCAGTCCGGACGTTGCCGGTCGATCAGCCTGACGGTCTCGCTTCTGTCGATAGGCTGGCTGTTCGGTGTGTAGGCCTGCACGGCAAACACCTTTCTGCTCGCTGGCGTTAGGATGATTTTTCGATAGAGTGTGCGATGCGGAAAGGCTTGCGGCAAATACAGAAATAATAGACCTCCATATCGAAAAGGCATGAATGCAGGTTCGGATCGTGAAAACCCTCAAGACATCGCTTCCCCTGCTGAACGCCATGGTCGTCTTCGAGGCTGCCGCCAGGCATGGCGGGCTGACGCTGGCCGCGCAGGAGCTCAACATCGCACAATCGGCGGTCAGCAGGCATGTCGCCAACCTCGAGCGCCAGTTGTCGGTCGAGCTGTTCACGCGCAAAGGCAACCGCGTCGCCGTCACCGGGGCCGGCAACACGCTGGCCGAAGCGATCCGCGAGGGTCTCGGCACCATCAGGCAAGCGGTCGAGGATTTGACCGCGCACGACAGCGATACATTCGTGGTCGGCTGCAGCCACGATTTCGCGCAGGCATGGCTGATGCCACGCTTCGACCTCATCACATCGCGGGTGGCCGGCGACCGGGTGCTTTTGCAGACATCCACCGATTACAGGGATTTCGACCAGCCCGAAGTGGCGCTGTCGATCCGTTTCGGCGAAGCCGGGCAATGGCCCGAATTCGTGGCCGACAAACTGCTCGACGGCGAATGGTTCCCGGTTTGCGCACCGGCGTTCCTGGCGCGTTACCCGGGGCTCGCCTCGGAGGACCCCGAGGCTTTCCTGGCGGTGCCGCTGCTGCACCAAGTGACGCCGCCCGGCGCGATCGACAGTTGGCAGTCATGGATCGGAACCGAGCGGAAACTCGATGGGCCTCGGTTCACCAGCTACATGTCGATGATCCATGAAACCATCGCCGGGCGCGGAGCTGCGCTCGCCTGGGCGGGGTTTGCCGACGAGCATCTGCGTCGCGGCCAGCTCGTCCGGCTGACGAAAACCTCGCGTCGCCACGCCGGCTCCTTCCAC